>JALFCW010000005.1 GCA_022771625.1 Prevotella sp. | reverse complement strand
AATCCTGGCAATTGCATTCCTATTGTCAGGAACGATGCAGACATTCAGTCAACAACTATGTATTTATGACCAAGATGGTAATAAAATTAGTTTTGAAACATCAATTAATAAGGTTGGACTGTCATCATGCGAATATTTTTATCTTGCAGTTCTAGATGCTAATGATTGGCCCGCTGAATATTATTATCCTCAAAGCAGTTCAGAAGATGCGATAAGCATTACTACAACTGCTACCACTTACAACTTATCATCGTCTTGTTCTGAAGGATATTTGACACAACAATTGCGAGATTATTCACAAAAGTTTCAAATATCTGATAGTGAAAGATCTGATGTAGTGCTTTGCTGGAAATATGAAAATGGAACTCTTTCCATAGCCATACATGACGTATCAAAGGTGAAAGAAAACCAAGAAGCAACATGTACAGCAGATGGGTATGTGACATACAAGTGCAGCCATTGCGGTGAAACAAGAAAAGAAATTTTAAATTCTACAGGACATTCCTTCGGTGAATGGCAGACAATGGAAGGCGGGCGGTTCAGAACATGTTTACATGATGAAGAAAATCACATTCAATACGACATGGATGCCACTGGAGTGAATGCACTCGAGATTACGCTGACAGATGGCACCAAGTTGTCATATCCTCAAACTCTCAACCCTGTTGTCAGTTTCAGCGACTTAGATTTGAGCATCAGTTTTGACACGGACAAGACATCAACAGTTAGCAAGGCGGACATCAAAGAATACAATCAGGTGTGGAGCCACAACAAGAATGGATATGCAAAAAATGATGACAATACTTATAGCCACGCATGTGACTATACCGATTGTGGTTATAAGCATGACGACTTGTTCGTGAAAAACGGAGAACAATATTATGTTGCCAAGAAAAAGAATGGCGTGATTAGGGTGGCCGACATGACACTCAATGACAGCGAGGGATATGACTGCGAGGCTGACATCACAGTGGGCAGCGTATCGTATTTAAGAGATATGGCAGGCAACCAATGGGGCACGCTCTGTCTGCCGTTTGCTATTAATCCAAACGCTTACAGCGATTGCAACTTCTATCAGCTTTCCAGCGTGGATAATGAAAATTCAAAGATAGTGCTGAGCAGGATTGACAATCAAGAAATTGCCGCTGGCACACCAGTGCTTGTGCGTCGCAATGCAGCTGTTAAAGTCATCAGCATATCTGTTTTAAGCGAAGAAGAAGGAGAAGGTGTGGCGATGAGCAAAATCATTCAGACAGGCAGCACGGCAGGAAACTACTCGTTGGTAGGCACGCTGACCACCTCTGATGCCCTCGACATCAATGCCTATATCATCAACAATGACAAGTTCTGGAATGTTGGCGACCTCATTAACAGCGGTAAAGCCAACACAGTCAAGGTGGGTGCATTCCACTCTTATCTCTCGGCAAACACAACGTCACCATCGGCACAGGCAAGAATGTTGAGCCTGTCCATCGGTGATGACGACACCACCGCCATCGATGTGCTTAATGCCGCTGATAACAGCGAAGCGGAGATTTACGACCTCAACGGTCATCGACTCCCTGACCTGCAAAAAGGCATTAACATCGTAAAGAGAGGAAACAAGACAACAAAAGTAATCATAAGATAAACGTGAAGAAAGATATGAAAAAGAAAGAATATATCAAGCCGCGGATGACGGTATATGAGATAGCGTCGCTTCAACTGCTTGCCGGAAGCGGCAATGCAACGGAAAGTATTGGATTCGGTACAAATGGAGACGAGCCTGATCCAGACGAATATGGCACTATTTGGGGACAATAAATCTAAAAAACATATACGATTATGAATATCAAGACAAAAAGCATCATAACCCTATGCCTCACGGCATTGGCATCCATGCCACTTTCAGCCCAAAGCTATTTGGGCAGTGTATTTGAAAAAGAAGACGGCACATGGACAAGAGCCAAAAACATTTCGGTGGGAGAAAACAAAGTCACTGTAACCGACTATGACAGCAACAGTTATACGATAACCAACAGCCATGGCAGCACCGCCTCTATCAAAGTTGTTGACAATGTGCTGTATTGCGCCAATGACGAGTCGCTGACATCTGACTTGGTGAAAACAGCATTGAAAACGGGCTGTTTGACATTGGCAGGCACGCTGAACAACCATAATTGGTCTCTCCTGAATGAAGGGAAGTTGAACGGCATAACATCAGCGCGCTTTTACAAAGTAAATGGTGATGAAGCATTCACTGCATTGAGCAATTTAAAATGCTCTTCCTTGTCGTCTGTCACTTTCGAGGATTGTTCATTTCCTAATGTTACCTCCCTTGAAAGACTTCTTTACGGGTCTGCCATCACCTCTTTCACCTGGGGAGGAATGGAGGTTAGCGAAAATCTGAATACATTGGAAAGTATGTTTAGTGGTTGTAACTCCCTGCAAAGCGTATCATTGGAGGGACTGAAAACATCAAACGTAACCAGTTTAAGCGCTTTTTTCTATAATTGCAATTCTTTGTCCAGCATCAATTTAAGCGGATGCGATTTTTCCAATGTTACTGAATGTTCCAGTATGTTTTCGGGGTGTTCTAATCTGCAAAGCATAGACTTAAGCGGACATAACCTGAAGAATGTTACAAATTCCTTTGGTATGTTTAAAGATTGTAAAAAATTAACAAGCATCAACTTTGCCTATTGTGACTTTAGAAAAGTAACAGGTTCAAAATGGATGTTTTATCAATGCAAAGCTTTGCAAACTGTGGACTTAAGCGGTGCTAAGTTGAGCAGTAAAGATTGCTATGAAATGTTTATGGATTGTGGTAATTTAAACTCCGTAAATCTGAGTGGATGCAACTTTAATGGAGTGACTACCTGTTATGAGATGTTTAAAAACTGTAGTGCATTGAAAGAAATAGATTTGAGCGGCTGCAGTTTTAAATGCGCAGATAATGCATCATTGACTTATATGTTCTATAACTGTACTTCATTGGAAACCGTGGACTTTAGCAATTGTGACCTTAGTAATTCGACCAGTCACATACAATTGTTTACTAACTGCAAAGCATTGAAGACAATCAAGGCTGTAGGTTGCAATCAAACTACAATAACCAAGCTACGAGAAGCTATAGAATTTTATAAAGACTATCTCAGTGGAGTGAATATCGTGACATCCGATACCTCATCCGAGGCTACGGCAGAATAAAAGTTGCAATACTTCACAGAAATAATAAAGGGTGTATATGCCATAGGTTAAAGGTATATACACCCTTATTTTTTGTCTATCTATTTCCTGTTTGCGACTGTCAGGGGACGGAACAAATCTTCAAGGATCCCTCTGCCTTGCACTCTGCACCGCTTTTTGTTATTGTAAAGGATAATAGCTTCGATGGCATTAAGATTAATAATAAGGAAATGTTAAAAGGGTCATGGGGACAAATACATTGGTTCACTCTTTAGGGTCGATGAACCTGTCCCCGATGATTCCTTCAGCAACGCCAAAGTGATTCACTCCGACGGCAGCTGCACCGACCTGCGCCTTATAGACTCAGAAGCTACGGGCGACACCGATGCCGTTTATGACCTGCTCGGCAGAAAGCGCGATGCTCAGACAAAGGGACTGGTCATTAAGAATGGAATTAAAGTATTAAAGTAATTAAAAATTTAACTACAACTGGATACCCTATGAACACTCGTGTTCATAGGGTTCTTATGCTTCGCTTGAACATAGCAAAACATCGACAAGTGGATTTCATGGATTCGTAAATCAGAGAAATCTGCCCAAAATCGGCACCGAAAAAATATTTATCAAGTCATGAACCGGGAATAGGTCACTGTCCGGAATTGAATACATAAAAACTCTCTGTGCCTCTGTGTCGGATAATATGCAGGTCATACAAGGAGCCTTTTCATGACCCCAAAAAAGGAATAATTCCTGTTTTTTACCCCTAAAATGACGGAATAATTCCCGAAAACAACCCTCAAAACAACAGAAAAAGTCCTGAAAGCTTGCAATAACAGAAAAAAAAGTGTATATTTGCAATCGAAATCTAAATATATATATAGCCATGCTTTACAGAAAGTTTGCCTCTCAGATAGAAAGTCACTTGCTCAACCATCCCAACAAGATACTGTTGGTGAATGGGGCAAGGCAAATCGGAAAGTCGTATCTCATAAGATACGTCGGTAAGAAATTATTCCGGCATTTTGTCGAAATCAACCTAAAGGAAGACAAAGAGGGGGCAGGATTGTTTGCACACGTAAGGAGCATGGATGATTTCCATATACAATTGGGAGCAATGGCAGGAGACAATCTTGGAGAAAAGAAAGACACGCTGATATTCCTTGATGAAATACAAAGCTATCCGCACCTGATGACCATGTTGAAATTTCTCAATCAAGAAGGGCGATACACTTATATAGCTAGTGGCTCGCAGTTGGGAGTGGCATTGTCTCAAACCGCCTCTGTTCCCATAGGCAGTATAGCGGTTGCTGAGATGTATCAGCTTGATTTTGAGGAATTTCTTCTTGCCATGGGATGTGCACAAAGCACGATAGACAGTGCAAGGCATTGTTTCGACAAGAATCAGTCGATTAACGAGTCTCTACATAATTATTTTTTACAACAGTTTAAGATATATCTTCTTGTGGGAGGATTGCCCGAAGCCGTCAATAAATTTATTGAGTCAAGAAATATGACCTTGGTGCGCCAAGTGCAGAGTGACATACATAATCTATATAAGATTGACGCGTCGCAATATGACAATGAACGTCGGCTGGTGATAAGGAAAATATATGAGATGATACCCTCGAACATGGAGAACAAGAAGAAACGCATCGTTGTAAAGCGCATTGAAAATATGGCTGGTCACAAACAGTTCAGCGACTATGCCGAGGAGTTTGAATATCTCACCAACTCTGGCATCGCCTTGGCTGTTCATGCCATTAGCAATCCGAGGTTTCCGCTCGTCGAGTCTGAAAGCAAGAATCTTATAAAGCTATATCTTAACGATGTAGGATTGTTGACGGATATTCTTTATGGACTGAATATCAATGCAATACTTCGTGATGAGAACAGCATTAATCTTGGGTCGGTGTATGAGTCGGTAGTGGCACAGGAGCTGCATGCTCATGGCAACAAGCTTCATTATTACGACAACAAGCAACGAGGAGAGGTGGATTTTCTGGTAGATGACTACAGTTCGCTGAGTGTTCTACCCATTGAGGTTAAGTCGGGCAAGGACTACACCGTCCACAGTGCCCTCGACCGGTTTTTGTCCACACCCGACTATACCGTCTCACGTGCCATTGTACTCAGTAATTATCGGGAAGTGAGAACAGTGGATGGCATTACCTACATGCCGATATATTATTCAATGTTCATCAACGGCAACAACGGTATATCTGCCGCAGATACAATAATCCCCGAAGTACCGATGCCCACAATATGACGCCTTCCCGATGAATCGAAGCAACGAAACTGATTTTCAATGTCAGTTACGGGTTACGGTTACGCTTTGAGGGTAAATCTACTTTCACCAGTCTGCCTCACGAATAACGGTTGACTTGTCGCCATAATCAATAAAAAAGTATTCATAAATACATATTTTGTAGGAATTTGTTTGGAGGATTTAAAAATAATATGTACTTTTGCATTTCGAAAATGTAACACTATACCACATGACTAAAAACCACAAAGTGATTTTCAATGTCAGTTACGGGTTACGGTTACGCCTATTGAAATATGTAACAATAAAATAATTATTAATGATGAACAATCTCAGGTATGAACTACTGATAAGACGTTTTACCGAAACGTTAATTGAATCCAAAGAACCGAGAAGGGAAGTCGTCACTAATTTAGATAGATGGCGAAGAATTGGAATCCTTAACGATATAGTACAAATGCTATATGATAAGCTTTGTAGTATCGGTTATGAAGACATTGCAGATTATGTAAAAAAGTATAGCAAAAAAAAATATAATATAAATGTTATCAGCAATATATTTGAGGCAGAATCCAAGAAGCAAATAAGTGGTTTGTCTTCGAATCCTGAGAGCGAGGTTGAGATGCATATTACCTCTGATTATGACGAAGAAAATAAAAGTCTAAGGAAGAGAAACCGTGAATTGGAGGATGAATTAGCGAAATATGAGTCAGAAAGGAATAACGAGCAAATTTGTGGCGTATTTGTCAAAATCGTTAGACGGTATCTGAAAAGTAAACAACATAAGACCGTCACCCAAAGAGAGATGGTGAAGAAGAACATCAACGACATTATCAGTGAACTGAAAATGCAACAGTTTTTGCCAGCTGATTTGTTGAAATATATCAATGATTTCGACGACGAGATTTTGCCACCTTATAATGCTAAGACGATAATAATGAATCAGCATAACGACCACTATGTAGGTAATGTGGGAAAGGGCGGAATTGGTATTGACATTAGAAAGGATGATTGATATGGACTTTGAGGAGAAAATGAAAGTGCTTCAGGCATTGGGTATTCAAAACAAAAACTTGACCGTAATACTCGAGCAGAACAATGAGCACAACATCGAGAATGTGGAGGCCGGAGGTATTGGCATACAGATAAACAATGGGGTGCAGACAGTGAACAACGGCAAGAAGGAGCCGGCTGGCAATAAGGACGCAAGGAAGAAAAAGCCTTCCGGTTCAATGATTGTGAAAGATACCTTTACGTATCGTTTCCTGAACGAGGAAGGCGGGATGGCAAGGCTGACAAAACTTTATCAGGCATTGCTGCCAGCAGGATGGATTCCCAAGGAGACTAAGCATGAGGATTTCACCGCAATATTTGAGGGAAAACCTACTGATGTTAAGGTGAAGTGGACTGGAAAGCAGTCGGACCTCTTCGCCTTGATAAACCGTCTGGAAAGCCGAGGACTTATCTCTTGTTCTGAAGGAGTTACTAAATGGGTTATCACAGGCAGCCACTTCCTTGATTGTAATAGAAAACAATTTTCAGATTGGAACAGTCAGAAAACACCCAAAAAGTCGGCGGCAACCATTGAGGCCTTCGCCGACTTGTTGGATCCCACCAAGGATGATGATAAGAAGAGATTGTCATCATGGGATTAATCCCCGTCTCGTAAGCCTCAACTCTTTTTAAGCAGTGTCGAGATCACTTGATGGCGGTTGTCCTCGGGGTTTGGCTTGCATGAGACGTGAATCCAGTGCGAGCCCGACGTGTTGTGCTCGAGGATGAGCTGGTCGAATGTGGTGTTGTCCATTATCCAGCGCATCCATTCGCGCGCCTCGGCCACGGAAGGTATCTTGAGGTCGGCAGCCTGACCAGAGAGGTGCTGACTGTTGGCGGCTCCTCCCACGGCTGCGTTGAGCCTTGGCGAGCGGTAGCCACTGGAGATGACGAGCGGTCGGGAGATGTGCTCGCGCAGAGGTTCGAGCACCTGAACGCACAGGTTCTTGAGGTTGCGGATGACGCTAAGGTCGGCTTCCGCCGTGGGGCTCAACGTGTTGTTGATTCCCCTTGCCTTGGCAGTTGAGGAGCGTGTGAACTCCTTTAGGTTGAAATGTTCTGTCAGTTGCATAATCAAAATTTTTATTCTTTAATTTCGCATAATCAAATATAACGATCAAAGCCAGTGACTGATTGGCGTGCCAGTGGTCATACCCTTGTCGGTGATGACGAGTGATATGGGCTCCTTGCGCAGTTCTGCTTTTTCTATGCGGTCGAAGAGGCGGTCATATACATCGCCCCCCTTCTTCAGTGCGCCGGGGATAAGATCCTCGCCGATACAGATGGCATGGTGCTTGCGCGAGGAGAGATACGACCCTCCTGCATGGAATTTTCTCATTCCGGGGCGATTGATGATGACGATTAGACGCCGGCGCGAGAGTCCGGATGACAGGCGCACCTCGTAGGTGCCTGCAAGTAGCATTGAGGCAGTGTCCTCCACGGTGAGTGTGGTGCGCTTGCCGTTGATACTCAGTGTGCCTATGGTGTATAGGCGGGTGCTATGATTGCGATTGATTTTTATTTCCATAATTTTTTGATTTTAATGGGTGATTATTGATGTGTATGATTTGATGCATACCACTGGGCATAGTCCTTGCAACCTGTGGGCAGACTGTGGCGGAGGATGCTGGAGTGGAGGTCGTTGGCGAGTGTCACCAATTGCAGGTAGAGTTTCTCACCGGGGACATCGGCATCGGGATACATGTGAAGGTTGAGTGGACCGTGGAGCTTCACATAGTCATTGAGAGTCTTGCGGTCATCACGGCTCAGGAGTGTGGCCGAGGGGATGGCTATGGCTTTGTGCCCACTGGAGAGCATTGCCCAACAGTCGCTCGCGCCCTCGGTGATGTAGAGGGGCTCGCCCTTGCCCAACATTCCCAATACCGGCAGGTTGTATATGCCGCACTTTGCGCCTTGGGGAAATCGGAATCGAGGCTGCTTGCGATTCTTGATGCTGTGGTCGAGATTGCGGTTCTGTATGCCCACTAGCCGTCCCGCGATGTCGTAGTAGGGTATTTGGAGCCAGTTGGTGCCGCCCTTGTCGCGCCAACTGGTGAGTCGGCACCAACGCACTACGCGCGGGTCGAGCTTGCGCTCGTCGAAGAGAAATCTGCGGGCAGGCTCCGACAATTCGGGATGCTCGAAGAAGCGTATATACCTCTTGGCGTCGAAGGAGGAAGGCTTGCCGATACCTGTTGACGGCTCTGTGGGCGACGTCGTGATAATCACGTTGTGCTCGTCGGCAAGCCATTGACAGGCATCGCGGAAGTTCTTGCCAAGCTGCTGCATGGTGAGGGCGATGGTGTCGCCATGTGCTCCGCAGGCATAGCAGCGGAAGGTGTTGCGCGACGTGCTGAACGTGAGCGAGGGATGGCTGTCGGCATGAAACGGACAGAGGGCCTTGTGGCGGCTCACCGTGAGACCGAGCCTTGCGGCTACGGTCTCGATAGGGAGCTGACGGAGATTCTGAATATCATTTCTTTCCATATCAGTAGGTTTTTTCGTAAATTTCTTCCGACGGATTGGGTTGATGTATCAGTCTTGCCTTGCGCCACTTGCTGAGGAAGGTGCGCCCAGGGCTCAATCCCTGCTTGGCACAAACCTCGTTGAGCTGGTCGCGCGAGAATCGCTGAGGCATCTGGTCGAAGAGGCACACCTTGGGCGTGGGGTCGTCATCGTCGTGCTTGTGCATCTGGTCGTACTCCTTGCCCCATTGGTTGAGGAGCCCGTCGAGGATGTACTGTGCCATAAACCGATAGAAGCGTATCACCTTCTTCTGTGCCTCCTCCTTCTCGCCCCACAGATGATAGAGCAGGGTGGCCATTCGCCATGCCGACACCGAGGAACGCTTGTAGAAGCAGTTGTGGGCTCGCGAACCGGTCTTGATGACTATTTCGCGCTGGCCGGCACACCATCGTCTCACTGTGGCGTTTATCCACTCCATATTCACCATGTGCACTGGTTGCAGGGTGTCCTCTTCGGTGTAGGTCTCATTCATCAGCATGTTCACAGTGTCGCTCACGG
Source organism: Prevotella sp. (assembly GCA_022771625.1). Classification (GTDB taxonomy): domain Bacteria; phylum Bacteroidota; class Bacteroidia; order Bacteroidales; family Bacteroidaceae; genus Prevotella. The sequence goes on along the minus strand of JALFCW010000005.1, from coordinate 24,628 downwards.
TCTTGCGCTCCTCGGCAGTCTGCTGGCGGAAGATGGGGGCATCCTCGCCCAGCACGTCGTCATCTATGCGTGTCAGCACCTTGCGGGTGCAGTTGCCGCCCTCAATGGCACGCTTGTTGATATACTCAGCCAAGGCATTGTCGGTGCCGCAGAAGAGCGAGCAGTAGATGATATCGACATCGGCATTGTAGCTGGCATCTGATAACGTGTCGGAGCCGAATTCCGCACCGAGGTCGTAGGCCAGACGGTCCATCGTGTTCAAGTCGGCAAAGGCGCGCTTGTTGCTCTCGGTCATTGTGGCCAGTTCCTCGTTGAAGAAGAAGAACGCAAGCGGTTCGCCATATTTGCGTATGAACATGTCGGCTCGCTTCACAAGCTTGGCTCGCGTGATGGTCTGCAGATTGCGTGTGCAGGTGATGGGCTCCTCGGGCAACTGCTTGTTCTTGGAGGCAGTCTTCTTGAGGTCGGCATAAGCCTGCTCGATGCGCTTCTGCTCCAGGTCCTTGAGCTTGAGCGGCCTCATCAGCTGCTTGACGATGGGGCGAGTGAACGATTTTCCCGAACCAGGTTCGCCGAGCACCAGCAACTGTATCAGCATTGCGTGAGGCTCCAGGGGGTCATATACATACATTGCCCTGAGTCTTGTGGCGAGAGCGCAATAGCAGTCGATGGCGGTGAGCACCGATGCCACCTTGAATTGTTCCGGGGCAGTGTCCCAGAACACCCTCACCGCGGGCGGAAAGTCCGCCGCCGTAACTGACGGCGGACTCTTTGGTTTTTGATTTGCTTTGTTCATCAGTCAATCACGTTAAATGCTTTCAACACTTCTGCATATACCTCGTATGCCAACAGTTGGCGGTCGGCTACGGTAGAGGCATCGATGGTCTTCATGTGTATCTGATACTTGCCGTTCTGCATGTGCACCAGTGAGCAGTATTTGCCATCAAAGAGTTTGGGATTGCGGGGCGGTCGGCCCTTGCGCACCGACTCTTCGAAGCGATAGTGGTCGATGCCGTCGCGCGTCATTACTCCGTTGTAGCACTTGTCCTTTTTAAGAAGGACATCATTTTGCATTACCGTCTTGAGGTCAACGCATAGAATTGTGTTCTTTTTCATGCTTTTTGATTTTTTTAGATGTGTATGTTTTGAAGCGTCGGCTGTAGGATCTTACCTCGTGTAAGACCCCCACATTCATCTGCGTCGCAACAGAAGTGAGAGGACAGTGGTGAGTATCTCGCCTACAATCTTCACTCCCTTGGGCAGAGACTTCTTCTCTTTGCCTACGGGGGCTGCCGATGGCTCGTCGATGATGGTCTCCTTGCCGAAGAGGAGGTCACGATCTATTATGTCGTAATGATTCTCGGCGAAGGCTCGCACAAAGTAGGCCATTGGCATCCAGTAGGCTTCGATGCCGTGATTGCGCAACAAGTCCTTGTACTTGTATTGATACTTCGAGAGAGTGTTGTCGTCGAATGTCTCGGCATCGGTCTTGACGAGGAAGTAATAGCGATTGTCGATGGGCGAGTCGAAGGCGAGAGCGACATTGAGGTCGTTGGCATGCTTGAGGATGTTCTCGCGCCCCTTGGCCTTGTCGTCGCAACGATAGAGGATGAAACCGTTCCATCGGTAGCGGCCGACGGCATCTTCTTTGTATGCCGACTGCTCATCCACGAGAGCCTCCTGTAGATAGAAGACGGGCTGATTGTACATCAGGCGGCACATCTCATCGTCGCTGAGAGCCTCCACTCCATTGAGATAGTTCTCAAAACGCACCACACGCTTGCAGCATAACGACTGGTTGAAGTTGAACTCCGTACACATACAACTGGCGGTTGTTGACATAGGCTTCACGAGGAAACTCTTGCCTGTGCGGGTTGTTGACTGGGCTGCTATTGCAGACTTTTCATTTTTTTCTTTCATTTTTTTTTTTAATTAAACAAACTATTATCTTCGCCGCTCGCTCCCGACCTCAGCCTTGGCGCCTTGTGCCTGATGCCTTCGTGCGAGGAGGCTTCTATAAATAGTCTGCAAAAAACTTCGGCGTCAGTGGCGTTTTGTGCCGAAAAAGCACATGAGAAGCCTCTTGGAGCGTGGGCGTCTCGCCCGCGGTCAGCCGCAAAATATTTTTTTGAAAAAAAATGCCCGATGCCGACATTCATGCCGAAGTATATGCCGAAAGAGAGAAGCGGAAGCGTAACCGTAACCCGTAACTGACATTGAAATTCACTTCCTCAATACTAATTCTTTATATCTATATTAGATAAAAATTAATTTCTATATATATAAGTACATACGCGCTCGCCTGTACAAGGAAAATCGATGTCAGTTACGGGTTACGGTTACGCTTCCCCTTGGAGGCAAAACAAATTCGGGGAAACACAATCACGAAATTAGGGAAAAGTGGAGGACGAAGTGAAAAAAGCAGTATCTTTGCATCGTGATTCAGATGAGCCTCCCAACCTGTCCCTCTCAGAGGTCATAAGTTAAGGCAGACGTCGGTCATAAGTTAAGACCAAGCGAGGACTTAAGTTAAGGCTCGGAAATCACACTATGAGATTATTAACCCTTTAACACCTGTATTACTATGATCAACTACAGTATCGTAATGCGTAGCGTGAACGCAAACCTCTTTGACATCAATCAGGCTAAAGCACGCATCAAGAAGGCTATCGAGGAGGGCAAACAGCCCCAGACTGCCGACACCGAACTGGTGAAGACTGAGGTGCAGAAGGCATACGCCATCGCACAGTATTCCGAAGTGATGAACATCGAGAAGTTTGCGCGTCACATCTCCACCCACGGATGCGTGTATTCGCGTGCCGACATCTCCGCAATCCTCTATCTTGCAGTCGATTGCATGCGCGAGCAGCTGCTCGAGGGCAAGAAGATTCGACTTGGCGACCTCGGCGACTTCTCCATCAACCTCACCTCGAAGGGTGCCGACTCCGCCGAGAAGTTTTCTTCGCAGAACATCACCGGCGTGAACGTCATCTGGGAGCCCGGAATGGAGTTCAAGAGCCTGTTCGCCGACGCTGAGTTCAATCTCGTGGCAAGCCGCTCTGCACAGGCCGCACTGCTCAAGGCCATCAAGGCAGGACAGACCGTGGTGGACATCACCCAGCCCGAGACTCCCGAGGATCCTGACGGCAATCCGTCGGGTGGCACTGACGGCAATCCGTCGGGTGGCGACAACACCGGCACTGGCTCTGATAGCGGCTCAGGCTCTGATAGCGGTTCCGGCAGCGGCAGCGGCTCTGATAGCGGCAGCGACTCCGACGGTGGTGGTTACTACGAGTGATAACGTAGCAGAGTTAGCCATTCATTAACCGATGAAAAGGAAACTCGCCTTGGCCTCATGGGTGGTGGCGGTGATATTGTCAGCAGTGGCATTGCTGCTGCCGCCCACAGGCTACATTGATTACTCCGTATTGCTGCTTGTCGCCCAGTTCCTCCTGCTATGTGCCACATTCCTCGGTGTTGACAGTTACGTCAACCTCATCAAAAAGCCATCCTGACCTCATACATGGGGGTCGGGATGGCCTTTTTTTATAAACGGCAATGTCGGCATTAGTCTTCCCTTACTTGTGAAAGTTGAGTTACTTGAATAAGTCTTCCATAGTCACTTCATTGCCCACGATGCCGTTGTGAATGCCGTTTGCCACTCCAAACGTGGTGACAAAGGTGGAGACCAATGACTTGCGGGTCTTGGTCTTCTCTCTGAATATCTGAATGCGATGGCGCACCTTTTTCTCGTATTCGCCGGTGATTATGTATTCTCCGGTACTGAATTTCATTTCACACAAATTGATTACTTGGTCGCCCCTGTCAATAACAAGGTCTATCTGGGCTCCTTCTTCGCCATCGGAGGATTGTGGACGAGGGACGTGTCTCCATGATGAGGCACTTGTGGATATGCCGTCGATGCCTAACTGGCGACGAATCTGGGGAAGATGGGTAAGGCACACTAACTCAAAGGTTGTTCCCTGCCATGATGCCACAGAACGGGAATTGTAGTTGTGAAGCCACCATTCCTCGTCTTTGGTATCTGAGGACTCGATGAATTTCAAGTAAAACAAGGTGTAGAAGTCAACGAGACGATAGATGGTGCCCTTCGACTTATTGCCAAATTGGGAGTAGGACAGAACGAAATCACATCTTTCGAGATTATTCAATATTGTGGTGAGGCGGGAGCCAGTGATGCCTGTGGATTTCTGCACTTCTGAATATGTCATCCCTTCCTTGTGATTGTTCAACAGTTTTACTATCTCAAGGTATTTTCCTGAGTTGCTGAAAATTGCTGTGTAAAGTTCGTCAAACTCTGTTTTCAGTTCGCTGTTCTTGCGGAAAAACAGATGGTTGATGTTGTTGATTAGAGTCTTGCTGGGGTCTAACAGACTAAGATAAAAAGGAATGCCGCCCATTGACATATACAGCTGCAAAATCTGGTATTTGCTCCAGCTGAATCCTCGGCTTTCCAAATATTCTTCGGTTTCCCGTAGAGTGAATGGTCGAACATATATGTTATTTGTTATACGGGCATGAAGTCCACCTGGATTTTTCACCAGTTTGTCCATCATCCATGATGAAGCCGAACCGCTTGCCACAAGCACAATATCGTTGCGACGGGCTCCCCATGCATTCCAAAATCCCTCTAATGCCTCTACAAATTCCGACTGTGGGGTGTCAATCCATGGCATCTCATCTATGAAGACAACTTTTTTCCTGTCTTCGTCAAGCGACTCAAGATATGTCTCCAAGGCATCGAAGGCGTCAAACCAGTCGCTAAAGACAGGTTGCTTAGGCATTGCGGCATGCTTTTTCAGAGATTTTGCAAAGGCACGCAATTGTTTTGCCATTGCCTGATTGTTTCTTCCGACAAAGGAAAAATCGTATTCTCCATCAAAAAATCTATCTACCAAGAATGTCTTTCCCACTCGGCGTCTGCCATACACTATGACAAACTCCGACCTGTCGGACTCCATGCATCGCCTAAGCTCTGCCATTTCCATTTCTCGGCCTATAATCTTTTGTTGCTTCTTGCTTGTTGCCATAATCGCTCATTTTTAAATTCTGTGCAAATATAGGAAGAAAAGCCGAAATATGCAAGCTTTTTGTACTAAATCTCACTTTTTTTATGCGATTTAGTACAAAAAGGTGGCATAAACGGGATTGGCGGCGAAACATAAAAACTGTTATTTGAAAAGATCGTCTATTAATTGTTTGGAGATTTGAATAATAATTATTATCTTTGCACCCTGAGACAGAATTAATTACATTATGCTAATAAGAAAACAAAATAATGTTCACTTAATATTATTATTATGACTACATATACAGAAAAACTGATTGGTTTTTTGAATGCCTCACCAGTGAATTTTCTTGCAGTGAGGAATGTGTGCAACGAATTGCTGGACAATGGGTTTGTGCAATTGAAGGCTGAGGACGCAATAAGGAATCTGCCTGATAAATTCTTTATCACCAAGAACGACTCTGCCGTATTTGCCTTTCACTTGGGACGTAGCACAATGGCCGACGCGGGATTTCATATCATTGCCGCTCATAGCGACTCGCCTACATTCCGCATAAAACCTAATGCCGAGATGACAGGCGAAGGAGGGATGGTGAGACTCAACACTGAGGCTTATGGTGGATCTATTCTTAATACATGGTTTGACCGCCCGTTGAGTTTGGCTGGAAGGGTTATACTTAGATCGGATGACGCTCTGATGCCGGAGACACGACTTCTTCACATCAAGCGCCCATTGCTCGTAATCCCAAATCTCGCTATCCACTTCAACCGACAGGTGAATGACGGAGTGAAGCTCAACAAGCAGAAGGACATGTTGCCGATTCTTGGGTATGTGAATGACAAACTTGAGGGCGACGGACTACTCATTCGTATTATTGCCGACGAACTGAAAATCGAGAAGGAAAGGATTATCGACTTCGACTTGTATCTATATGACACCACTCCTGCATGTCTTGTGGGACTGAACAATGAATTTGTATCTTCTGGCCGACTGGACGACTTGTCGATGGTGCATGCGGGACTGGAGGCAATGACGGCTGAGGATGGACAGGCCGACGTGACAAGGGTGTTGGCTGTGTTTGACAATGAGGAAACGGGTTCGGGAACAAAACAGGGAGCGGGCAGCAATTTCCTGATGTCGCTTATCCAGCGTATCGTGATGGCTCAAGGCGGATGTCTGGACGACTATTTCCGCAGTGTGGAGAAGGCCTTTATGGTGAGTGCTGACAATGCTCACGGATTCCATCCTAATTATGCCGAGAAGTATGACCCGACGAATCATGCCTTACTCGGAGGCGGTCCTGTCATTAAGATTAATGCTGCCCAGAAATATGCTACCGACGCAATGTCAGCTGCGGCATTCCAACTGATATGCGAAAGGGCGGGTGTGCCTTGTCAGAGATTCGTCAACCGGAGTGACATCGCCGGTGGCAGCACTCTTGGAAACATCCTTACGTCGAGCATTGCCATCCGTGGTGTTGACATGGGCAATCCTGTTCTCGCGATGCACAGTGTGAGGGAACTGGCTTCTGCCTCTGATCACGAGAATTGCATAAAGGCATTCATTGAGTTTTATAAATAATTATTGGTTTTTCTCATCCACGATGACATCCCATTTCACTCCACCCATCTTGCCGCATACATAGTCGCAAACTTGTATGCCAGGATGATATACATCTGTGAGATAAAGCGGTTCGCCTTCGATGATAAATGAGCAGTGGAAACTGTCGCCTGCAATAAGTTTGCAGTTCTCCGACGTTTCCACTGTAAACATATCTCTGCCATGGTATTTGGCCACCATCATGCGCATGGGAGTCCATTTCACCACTACCTTGTCACCATACGACAAGGCAGAGGCCTTTAATTTCCGTTTCATGATACGTATGCTGCTGTCGTCGTTGACACTTCCATTCTGGAAGTCCTTCCATCCCATGAATCCCACCATTTGGGCAAGCGTGTCGAGCACATAACAGCTTGGCATACTGTCGCAACTGACGTATCCCCACAGTCTTTTCAGGGTGCTCACTGATATCTTCATTGCAGTGTAGCACTCTATTTGCCCTTCGAGATACTTAAAGTCTCGCGGGTGTTCTATTTTTCTGCCCAACATACTTTCGATATACGTCTTGAGCTTTTCTATCTCTTCGGCATTACATTCCATTGTAGATTGCTTTTGGCTGCAAAGATACACTTTTTTCCACGAACTTCCAAACAATATCCACACTTTTTCCCACGAACTTTCTTTATTCCTTCCCCAGTTTGACGAGAAAAACGGCTAAATCTCGATATTTTTATCACTTTTAGCTGATTTTCTAATTGAGAAAAACGGCTAAATCTCGATATTTTTATCACTTTTAGCTGTTTTTCTACCTTTATTCTTTGTTGTATCAGATAAATTTATTATCTTTGCAGCCAGTTATAACTCATTTTTTAATTTCCGTTTTATAGAAGGTGAAGACTCAGATTGATATAAAAAGAAAATTATTGATATAGGCAGTGGAAACATCGGAGTTTATAACAATAGACAATGCCAAAAAAACTAATGAATGGCAATCCGCCTATTGCGTCATTGCGAGAGAGACAATCGACGGAAGGGTGGTGATGAGAAAGTCGCTCAGAGAGGAGTATCTCGATAATGGCGACTTGCGCGACATGCTCAGAAAGGAGTATGCCCTGGGGAGCTTGTTGGCTGAACACACGCCTTATGTCGTTGGCTACAGGAGGATGACGGATGACGCCAGGGAGTGCAGCATAGTGATGGACTATGTGGAGGGAGAGACGGTGGATGTGTTTATCTCCACTCATCCCGATTTTTTCCGCAAAGAGAGCAATCTGAGGAAATTCCTCGGCCAACTGCTGGAGGGACTGGAAGAGATTCATAACAGTCAGGTGGTGCACATGGACATCAAGCCATCCAACGTGATGCTTACGTCGATCAATTCGGATGTGAGAATCATCGACCTCGGGCTAAGCTACTCCTATAGCTATCCATCGTCGGCGGGAATGACCGACGCCTTTGCCGCTCCCGAACAGAAGGCAAGTAGCTCTGTGGATGCACGTACCGACATATATGCCGTGGGCAAGATGATAGAATATATCGCCAACAGACTCAACGACAACGGCAGGACATACCAATTGCCAAGGACCATACGCCAGATTATGGAGAGATGCCTGCACGACGAGAAGGAGAGGAGATGGCAGTCGTGTGGGGATATTATCCTAAGGCTCAACAGAAGCGGCAAGCACCTGTGGATGTGGCTGATGGCTATAGTGCTGGCAATGGCGGCTACAGTGGGAGTGTATTTGGAGAGAGGAAATGACACGTTCAGCGATACCTATGGCATGAGATATATGGTGTTGTCGGAGGATAGCGGTACATGTGCGCTCATCGGAAGGACAAAGGGCAACGAGCGACCGAATATATATATCAGCGATCAAGTGAAATATCGTGGGCGTACATATAATGTGACGGAGATTGCCGACAGTGCTTTCAAGGGTGACATGCACTTGGTGACGGTATGCTTCCCGAGCACTCTCAGGCGCATAGGTGCGGGAGCGTTCAAGGAATGTAAGAACATGATTTCGGCAGATATTCCCAACGGAGTGACATACATCGGACCAATCGCCTTTTGGTGGTGTGTCAAGTTGGAGTCGGTGAGACTGCCCAACTCTATCCGTCGCATACCGATAGCTTGCTTCAGTATCACCGCCATACGTGAGATGCATGTGCCTGAGGGAGTGGAAAGCATCGGGTTTGACGCCTTTGCCAAATGCGACAGTTTGACGACGGTGAGTCTGCCGTCATCATTGCGTACGATAGAGCGTGGGGTGTTCTGGCAATGTCACGCCATCGGGCGGATTGAGATTCCGGAGAATGTGAAGGAGATAGGGCAGTATAATTTCCTTGGATGCTCTTCGCTAAGAGAGATAAGAAACATGTCGGTCGTTCCTCAGAATGCCATTGACATCTTTGACAAGAAGGAGGCCAAGGGCATAATATTGAAGGTGCCATCGGAGTCGGTGGAGGCATATAGACGGTCGGCTGGATGGAACAAATGTGAGATTATACCTATAGAAGAATAACACAAACCAATATGAAATAAAAAAGTTTTGAATTATGTTTGAATTATTGAATGTACTTAATGATTATCTTTGGACTTATGTAGTCGTGACACTACTGGTGTTCTGTGCATTGTATTTCACCCTCAGGCTCAAGGGGGTGCAGTTTCGCATGATAGGCAACATGATAAAGGTGATTGTGGAGAAACCTGGCGACCAGAAGATTGGTGCGTTTCAGGCTTTTGCCGTATCACTCTCAAGTCGTGTGGGCACCGGAAATCTCGCCGGTGTGGCATCGGCAATATTCGTAGGCGGTCCGGGGGCGGTGTTCTGGATGTGGATGATGGCTCTCTTCGGAGCTGCAACGGCATTTGTGGAGGCCACTCTCGCCCAATTATACAAGCGCAAGGGTGAGGACTCGTTCTATGGCGGTCCGGCTTATTATATGCAATATGGATTGCATCGCAAATGGATGGGTGTGCTTTTTGCTATTCTCATCACCATCACCTTCGGTATGGCAAATCAGGTGGTACAGAGCAACACTCTGTGTGACGCCCTTGCCGACTCGCTCGCCATCGATGCCAAGTGGATAGGTCTTACTATCACTATCGCCACCCTCATCATCATCTTTGGCGGAATACGTCGCATCAGTCATTTCGCAAGTATTGTCGTGCCGTTTATGGCCATAGGATATGTCATTATAGCCTTGTTTGTGATATTGCTGAATATCACCGAGATACCGGCAATGATAGTTCTCATCGTGAAGAGTGCCTTCGGATTGGAACAGGCTGTGGGTGGAGCCTTTGGAGTGGCCGTGATGCAAGGAGTGAAACGAGGACTGTTCAGCAATGAGGCGGGAGAGGGTAGTGCGCCCAATGCTGCTGCCATTGCACATACATCGCATCCCGTGAAACAAGGACTGCTGCAGGCGTTGGGAGTGTTCACCGACACTATCGTCGTTTGTTCGTGTACGGCTTTCATCATCCTGCTATCGGGTATTTATGACAGTGGTCGCGACGGCATCATTCTTACCAAATATTCGCTTGAGCATCATATCGGACCCGCAGGTGGCCTCTTTATCACTGCCGCTATCTTCCTCTTTGCCTACAGCACCATCATCGCCAACTATTTCTATGGCGAGACCAACATCAGGTTTATCACCCGCAAGATGTCGTATATCAATCTCTTCCGCATCATTACCGGAGTGACGGTTATGGCAGGAGCCTTGGTGTCGTTGCAGGAGGCTTGGAGTATTGTGGATGTGGCGATGGGAGTGATGACGATTGTCAATCTTGTGGCCATCATCCAACTCTCACCAAAAGCCTTCTTCCTCTTGCGCAATTATATAGCACAAAAGAAAGAAGGCCATAATCCGGAGTTCCATCGCTCGATGATGCCCGAAATTGAGAAGGACATCGAGTGTTGGGAGTAGGAATGTATTTAGATTATTCTGCTATAAGTCTCACTTCGTAGATATGCGGAGTGATATCCTTATTGCCCTTGGCTATCTTGAGGGTGATGGTTTCGGCCTTACCTATCACGTCTGCCTTCACGGGTATCTCGATGACACCATTGTCGGCTGTTGAGAACAAACCGATTTCTGTGTCGTTGATGAGTACACTGGCATCGCGATTGTTCTCGGGACGGAAGGCTATACGAACGGCTGTTACCTTGCGGCCGTTGGTCTTCATGCGATAGGAGAACCACTGGCGGGTTTCGCGCCATTGCACACCTCCGTCATTGCCGGTGCCGCTCCATTCCATCTTTACAAAGTGGTCGCTCTCGGGTTGCTGCTCGCCACAGGTCACCTTGTCGGCTGTGCGTGCCTCAAGTGCTTGGGCAATACTCTCTTGGCGTGCCACTTCCTCCTGACGCTTTGCCACCTCTGAGGCTGACAACACAGGCCAATACACCATATAGCGTGATTCGTGTATGCGATAGAACGGTTCGAGCTTCATACCCTCATAATTTTCGGGACTCACTCCCTTGAGGGTGAACTCCATCTTGCCGTCTGTCTTTGTGATATGTGACAGTATGTCCTCTGTACTGCCCACTACCACTGGCATATTCTGTAGCGGAAGGCGAGGACCTTGGGCGATATGACCTCCACGACTGTCATCGGCAAACATGCCGTCCTGACGTTGGGTGCCCATACGTGAGGCAAGGACGATAGGACCATAGAGGAAGGAGTAGTTGTGGGAGTTGTCGGGCATGTCGATGGCTCTCAGGTGCATGGGCATGGAGATGTGCAGTTTGTCGCCATCCTTCCACGAACGATTCACCTTGACATATCCGTCGGCAATATTCACCTTCTCGGTCTTGCCGTTGATTGTGAGCGAGAGCTCTCCCTCATTCACCCATTCCGGCACGCGAATGTTAAGCGTGAACTTCTTGTTTTTTCCTTTTTTTGAGGTGACGATGACGCTTGTGCCTTCTTCATCGGGGAAGGATGTTGACTGCTCGATGTTGATGTCGCCCCATTCGAGTGTTGAGGGAATGAAAAGGTTGACATATAGTTGGTCGTTGCCCTTGTGGGCATAAATCATCTCGCCATAGCGGGCATGATTCTCCAGTCCGCTACCCACACAACACCAGAAGCTCGTCTGTGGTTGCGAATACACTCGATAGTGTCCGGAGCGCATTGGGGTGAAATATACAAATCCGCCTTGCACAGGGTCTTGTGTAGATAGGATATGATTGAAGAGTGCGCGCTCATAGTAGTCCATGTATTTTGCATCGGCAGAGGTGGCATAGAGCATCTTGGTGAGGCGCAACATATTATATGTATTACACGTCTCGGGTCCCTGTTCGCTGGTGCGCATCGGCTCAAAGTTGTCGGCAGGATGGAAATGCTCATACACACTATTGCCACCGATAGTAATCGAACGGTTGTTGACAACGGTATGCCAGAAGAAGTCGGCTGCCTTGCTCCAATCGTCGTTCTTCTCGATGTCGGCAATGCGCTTGAATCCGATAACCTTAGGTATCTGTGTATTGGCATGAATACCAGTCAGTTTGTCTTCTTGCTTAAGCAGAGGATTGAGTATGATGTCATGACTAAAGCGATGTGCAAGTGTGAGATAGCGCTTGTCGCCTGTGATGGCTGCCACATCGGCAAATGTCTCGTTGAGACCTCCATGTTCACTTCTTAGCATGTCCTGCATCTGAGCGTCAGAGAGGTTGGCTGTGGTGCGCTCCATCCAGTCGGTGAGTTTCACGAGCATGTCCTTGGCTTCCTCGCGATGTGCCACAAGATAGGCATCGCGCAATCCGGCATAAATCTTGTGGATATTATATAGAGGCACCCAACGGTCGTTAAGGCCGAAGGTGGCTGCCCTTACATTGCCTTGCTCTATCTCCTTCCACATCTTTCGTCCGTCGGGCACACCGCATAGATAGCCGTCGCCGGCAGTGTCCTGACAACGTTTCAATTCGGAAAGCACATAGTCGAGACGTCTTCCTATCTCCTCATTGCCAGTGGCGGCATACATAAAGGAGAGGGCCGACAGGTAATGACCTCCGATGTGTCCGTCGAGACCGGTGTTCTCCCAGTTGGTGTAGTTGTCGGCCTTGGGGGTGAGTCCTGCGCCTTTGAGATAAGGAGCGAGAAGTCGGTCGGGATTGAGGGCGAGAAGATATTGGATGTCCATATCCTCTGCATGTTTGAATGCACTTTGCGTAAGTCTTACGTCGGAAATGCCGAAATACTCCACCTTGGGGGTTGTTTGCGCCAAGGCGGTTGTCATACTAATGGTGGCAAATAAAAGTGTGCTCACCATTTTCGTTGTTGATAATTTAAAGTTCTTCATATATAGTTTGTAGTTAGATATATTTCATGAGTGATTATCTTGCAGGCGGATAGAATGCGTCGGGAATGTGGTTGATATGATATTTCGCCCCAGGTGAACCGGTGACTGCAATAATGTCGAAACGTAGGGAGGCATTCACCCTATGCCCTTTCACGTAGGCATTGGCAGCAATGGATATTGACTTTATCTTATGATAATCAACAGATTCCTCGGGCTGCAAATAATTTATGTTACTTCGGGTCCTTACCTCAACAATCACCAACATCCCGTCTTTTGATGCAATGATGTCGAGATCGCGACGCTGGTAGTGCCAGTCGCGTTCGAGAATGGCATACCCGTTATCCATAAGATAGCGGGCTGCCATTTCTTCGCCCCATTTGCCCAAGTCATTATGAGCAGCCATAATTACAGACTTTCGAGCATGCGCTTGATTACCACTGTGGCTGAAATCTCGCGATTGGCTGCCTCGGGGATGACAAGTGAGTTCTTGCTCTCAATGACATCATCTGTGACGATGAGACCACGGCGAACGGGTAGGCAGTGCATAAACTTTCCGTCGTCGGTAACTGCCATGTGGGCGGCATCAATAGTCCAAGACATATCCTTGGAGATAATCTTGCCATAGTCGGCGGGATTGTTCACTCCCGGGCAACTCCAGTTTTTGGCATATACAAAGTCGGCTCCCTCGAGTGCTTTCATCTGGTCGTATTCCACACGGGCATTGCCCACAAATTTCGGGTCGAGTTCGTATCCCTCGGGATGAGTGACCACAAAGTCAACATCGGCGGCATTCATCCATTCGGCAAATGAATTGGGTACGGCCTGTGGCAATGCGCGACAATGGGGAGCCCATGAGAGGACAACCTTGGGACGCTTCTTTTCATCCGTAGGAACAAAATTCTCCTTGATGGTGATGAGGTCGGCAAAGGCCTGCAAGGGATGTACTGTGGCCGACTCCATGGCGAATACCGGACGTCCGCTATATTTGATAAACTGGTTGATGACAGTTTCGGCATAGTCGTATTCACGATCGGTGAGACCGGCAAAGGAGCGCACTCCGATGAGGTCGCAATAGCAACCCATCACGGGAATGGCTTCGAGCAGGTGCTCACTCTTGTCGCCATCCATAATTACTCCACGTTCGGTCTCCAATTTCCATGCACCGGCATTCACGTCGAGCACGATGACGTTCATTCCGAGATTCATTGCTGCCTTTTGGGTGGAAAGGCGTGTGCGCAATGAATTGTTGAAGAACACCATCATCAGGGTCTTGTTCTTACCGAGGTTCTGATACTTAAACCTGTCTTTCTTTATCTCTTCTGCCTCAAGGAGTGCCTTCTGAAGGTCTCCGAGGTCTTGTACGTTCATAAATGTTTTCATATCCAAAATTCCTAATCTCTAATCTCTAATTCCTAATCTGCCCTTCTCCCTCGATGAGCCACTTGTAGGTGGTAATCTCTTCAAGTCCCATCGGACCTCGAGGACCCAACTTCTGTGTGCTTATGCCTATCTCGGCTCCAAGTCCGAATTGTGCTCCATCGGTGAAACTCGTCGGAGCATTGACATATACACAGGCGGCATCCACCAACTGCTGAAACTTCTTGGCATTGTCCTTGTTGTTGGTGATGATACATTCACTATGACCTGAACCGTAGGTGGCAATATGCTCGATGGCTTCATCGATGGAATCCACCACCTTCACTGCCATCTTGTAGTCCATAAACTCAGTGCCATAGAGAGAAACCTCACAGCCCCCCTGCCCCCCGGTGGGGGGTGTGAAGGTAGGTATCTCTATTCCCCCCACCGGGGGGAGGGGGGGCTGTGTCCATACTTTCACCCCTTTCTTTTCCACTGGTTCCAATAATGCGGGCAGGTCGGCAAGTCGCGAACGGTGGATGATGAGGCAATCAAGGGCATTGCACACACTTACCCGTCGAGTCTTGGCATTGTCGATGATACGCTTGCCCATATCGAGGTCGCCAAATTCATCGAAGTAAGCATGCACCACACCGGCTCCTGTCTCGATGACAGGCACCTTGGCATTGTCGCGCACAAAGTCAATCAGTTTGCGACCGCCTCGGGGAATGCACACATCGATGTATCCTACGGCATTGAGCATCTCAGCCGTAGCCTCATGTGTGGCTTCCAAAAGGGTGACCACATCAGGATTGACACCATTTGCCTCCAACACCTGATGGATAATCTCTACCTCGGCACGATTACTGTTGTCGGCATCCTTGCCTCCCTTAAGCACACACGCATTGCCGCTCTTGAAGCAAAGCGAGAAGACATCGAATGTGACATTGGGACGAGCTTCGTAAATCATACCAATAACACCAAACGGTACGCTCACTCGCTTGAGTCGCAATCCATTGGGGAGTGTACTCTCCTTG
Source organism: Prevotella sp. (assembly GCA_022771625.1). GTDB lineage: Bacteria > Bacteroidota > Bacteroidia > Bacteroidales > Bacteroidaceae > Prevotella. Next base: position 9,338 of record JALFCW010000005.1, on the reverse strand, counting down.
AGAACACGACCTAAGGGCGACGGCAGCTTGCTCACGTTGCGCATGTCGGAGGCGATGTCCTCAAGTCGCTTGTCGGTGAGCTGCAGACGGTCGTAAAGCGGATTCTTTGGATCCATCTTTGCAAGGTCCTTGGCATTAGCCTCAAGGATGGTCTGCTTGTTGGCGATAATGGCATCTGCCACAGCGAGGAGAATCTCGTTGCGCTTGTCATCAGCGATTGTAGCCAATAGGCGGCTCGCTGCTTTTGTTCTTTTTAGTGATTCATTCATTTTCAATTCCTAATTGACTTCGTCGATTGCTGGCTTCACCTCAGCATAGCTCGAGCGAGCTCGGCTCTGCATTCGGTTTGCGCAGCAATTCCTAATTCAGAAAAACGGTATGTGGAGTGTTATCCTTATTTGTGAGAAGATCTATGAGGATATTCTCACGTTTTCCATTTGCAATGATTACCTTAATACCCGACTGCTGAACTCGGGTGGCGGTGGTATATTTGGAATGCATGCCACCTCTACCGAATGCGCTTTTCTCAGTCTGGATATATTCGCTGAGGTCGCGACCAGGAGCAACCGCAGGGATTATCTCTGATTGCGGGTCGTCGGGATGACCAGTGTAGATACCGTCGATATTGCTCAAAAGAATGAGTATGTCAGCCTGCATCATCTGGGCTATCAATCCACTCAGTTCATCGTTGTCGGTAAACATAAGTTCGGTGACGCTCACAGTGTCGTTCTCGTTGACGATTGGTATTACATCGTTTTCGAGCATCACTGTCATACAAGCCTTTTGGTTTTCATACTGCTCTCCCGGGTTGAAGTTTTCCTTCATAGTCAGAATCTGTCCGATGTGCAGATGATGCTCGCGGAAAAGGTCGTAATATAGACCAATGAGCTTCACCTGACCAAGAGCTGAAAACAACTGTCGTTGCTCCACAGTGTCGAGATCGTGATTCACCTTCAGTTCGCGCCTACCACAAGCCACGGCTCCAGACGACACGAGTATCACATCGTGCCCCTGCTGCTTGAGCCATGCTATCTGGTCAATGATTGACGACATGCGCGTGATGTCGAGATGACCGTCAGAACGTGTGAGCACATTGCTGCCCACCTTTATTACAATTTTCATTTTTTGTTATCCTTCTCTCTGATCTCCACTCGTCGTATCTTGCCGCTGATGGTTTTGGGCAACTCGTCAACGAACTCGATGATTCGTGGATATTTATATGGTGCTGTCACGTGCTTTACGTGATTTTGGAGTTCTTTTATCAATTCGTCTCCTGCCTTTGACTTCCAGTCCTTGTGGAGTACGACTGTGGCCTTGACCACCATACCGCGGATTTCGTCGGGCACACCGGTGATGGCACACTCTACTACTGCGGGATGAGTCATAAGTGCACTCTCCACCTCAAACGGACCGATACGATAACCGCTCGACTTGATGACATCGTCGATACGTCCCTCAAACCAATAATAGCCGTCTTCGTCACGCCATGCCACATCTCCTGTGTGATATAGTCCATCGTGCCAAACATTATGTGTCAATTCATCGTCACGATAATAATACTTGAACAGACCTACTGGTTTACCTGCATTAGTCCTGACGACAATCTCACCCTTTTCACCGTCTTCGCAAGGAGTGCCGTCGGGCTTGATGAGGTCGATGTCATATTGAGGATTGGGCAGACCCATAGATCCTGGTTTCGGTTTGGTCCAGGGCATTGTGCCGAGAGTCATTGTCGTTTCCGTCTGTCCGAAGCCCTCCATAAGGGATATGCCTGTGAGCTCCTTAAACTTGTCGAATACGGCTGGATTGAGAGCCTCACCGGCTGTACAACAGTAGCGTAGTGATGACAGGTCATAATGTGAGAAGTCCTCATGGATGAGGAATCTATATACAGTAGGAGGCGCACAGAACGACGTGATGCGGTATTTCTCTATCTGGCGAAGTATCTTGTCGGCTGTGAATTTCTCGTGGTCGAATACGAATACGGCAGCTCCGGCAAACCATTGTCCGTACATCTTTCCCCATACAGCCTTTCCCCATCCGGTGTCGGCAACTGTAAGGTGAATGCTGTCCTCACCGAGGTTGTGCCAATATACACCTGTGGTGAGGTGGCCCAAAGCATAGAGGAAATCATGTGCCACCATCTTGGGTTCTCCGCTTGTTCCGCTGGTGAAGTACATCAGCATTGTATCATCGTTGTCGTTCTTCTCTGTCGGACGCACGAAGGCTGGGGCGTCGTTCCACTCCTTGTGCCAGTCGTGGAAACCTTCTGCCTGCTTGGGCCCTATGCTGACAAGAGTCTTGAGAGTGGGACTCTCGGCTTTCGATCCTTCCACTTGTTGCATAATATATTCCTCACCGGCACAAATGATAGCCTTCACACTGGCTCGGTTGTTGCGATATACGATGTCGTGGGTGGTGAGCATGTGGGTGGCTGGTATTGCCACTGCCCCTATCTTGTGCAAGGCGAGCATTGAAATCCAAAACTCATAGCGACGCTTTAGTATCAGCATCACCATGTCTCCTTTGCCGATGCCCAACTGATGGAAATAAGCTGCGGCACGATCGCTCTGCTCCTTGAGATCCTTGAATGAGAAGCGGATGCACTCACCCTCGTCGTTTGTCCATAGCAATGCGAGCTTCTCTGGCTTTTCCTTTGCCCACTCGTCCATCACGTCATAGGCGAAGTTGAAATGCTCAGGAATGATGAACTCGAGATTCTTCTCGTAGTCTTCCTGAGATATGAATGTGGTCTGTTTTAGGAATTTTTCAATCATGGTTTGTTCGGTGTTAGAAGATGATAGCAAGGAATTTCACGGGAGCATTGTCGAGGGCACGCATACAGTGGGGCTGTGTGGCATCGAAGTAGATGCTGTCTCCAGGATTAAGTACGAGGGTCTTCTTGCCGATGGTCAGTTCGAGACGACCCTCGGTGACGAAGTTGAACTCCTGTCCCTGGTGGGAGTTGGCATGCAGAGGATGATCATCTGGCTTAGGCTCGACAGTCACCATAAAGGGGTCGGCAGTACGACCGCGGAATCCGCTGGCAAGACTCTGATACTTATACTCCTTGCGACGCTCCACACTCATACCCTGGCCATTGCGGGTGAGGAAATAATGACTCATGTGAGGCTCCTCGCCGAAGAGAAGTACATCGAGGGCAATGCCGTATTTCTTGGAAATCTTCTGTAAGTTGCTGATAGACAGCTCACCATCTCCCGCTTCCATTCTCATGTATGTGTCGATGTCTAAATCGCACAATTGCGCAACGTCCTCGGCGGGAATGTCGAGTACGTCACGCAGTCCACGGAGTCTTTCTCCGATTTGTTTTATTGCATCATGCATAATAATATATAGTTATTTGGATGATAATCCAGCCTTCAAGCCCCTGATGACGGCACTTGTGAATCCGGCATGCTCCATCTCGTTGAGTCCGCGGATGGTGACACCACCGGGGGTAGTGACTTGGTCGATCATTGCCTCAGGATGTTTGCCGGTGGCTTGCAACAGTTCCACTGCACCCTTTACCGTCTGCAATACGATGGCCTTGGCATCGTCGGCCTTGAAACCGATTTCCACTCCGCCCTCGGATGCAGCACGCACATAGCGCATTGCGTAGGCTATACCGCAGGAGGCAAGGGTGGTGCCGGCTGCGAGATGCTTCTCGTCGGTGATGATCACCTCACCCATACTGCCGTACAACTCCTTGATGAGTTGGGTGTTCTCGGCCGAGGCATTGGCGGGAACGATGAATGTCATCGAATTGAGCAATGCAATGGCGATATTGGGGATGACAAGGAAGAAGGGTATCATATCCTCTCCGTCCTTCTTCAACCATTCCTTTATCTGTTCGGATGTCACTCCGGCGGCAACTACCACGAGGATTTGCTTCTTATAGTTGAGCGACGACTTGATACCTTCGAGTACGGGTTGCACAAGCCATGGCTTTACCACCACATTGACGATGTCCGACGATTCGGCGGCTATGTTGTTGTCAGTAGTGATACTGGCACCTGTTTCTGCAAACTGGTCGATCACCTTTTGTGAGGGGTCGGCGATTGTGATGTCGGAGTTCTTTGCAAACTCTCCCTTAAGAAGTCCCTGGGCAATGGCACCGCCCATGGCTCCTGCACCGATAACTGAAACTTTCATGTTCTTTAAATTGTTCGTAAAATGTGTTTGAGTCTTTCAATGAATGTGTCTGCCATCTCCTTGCTGAAGCATAGTGGCGGCAGCAGTCGGAGGATGTTTGTGGATGCACATCCTGTGAAGATATGGTCGTCGAAGAGCAGATGTGAGCGCACGTCCTTATGAGGGATGTCGAGCTCGATACCAATCATGAGTCCTCGTCCGCGAACATCAACGATATGCTTTTCCGTCTTCTGCAGTTCCTGAAGCTTGTCGAGAAGATAATCACCCACCTCACGAGCGTTCTCCACGAGATTCTCCTGCTCCATAACGTCGATAACAGCCAAGGCAGCAGTACAAGCCAGATGATTGCCACCGAAGGTGGTGCCCAACTGTCCGTATTCGGGTTTGAAGTCGGGAGAGATGAGTACGGCTCCCATCGGGAATCCGTTGCCTATACCCTTGGCGCATGTGATGATGTCGGGACGGATGTCGAGCCACTGATGGGCAAAGAACTTTCCGCTACGGCCATATCCGCACTGTATCTCGTCGCATATCAGTATGGCTCCGTATTTCTTGCATAGTGCCTGCAAAGCCTGTGCAAACTCGGGAGTGGCAAGTCGGATGCCGCCAACACCCTGAATACATTCGATGATACAAGCACAAACATCGCCCTTTGCCAATTCCTTCTCCCATGCCTCTATGTCGTTGATAGGGAGATAGGTGGTGTGGCCATTGGCATTGATAGGGGCGATAATCTTCGGATTGTTGGTCACCTCCACTGCCAATGATGTGCGGCCATGGAATGCCTTTTCGGCTGAGAGCACACGGGTGCGGCCTGTCTTGAAGGATGCCAACTTCAGTGCATTCTCATTTGCCTCGGCTCCACTGTTGATGAGGAATAGCTGATAGTCGTCATAACCGCTAATCTTACCGAGACGCTCTGCCAACTGCTGTTGCAGTTTGTTGATAACCGAGTTGGAGTAGAATCCCAATTTGTTCAATTGGTCGGTCATCATCTCTACATAATGGGGATGGCAGTGACCAATGCTTATCACGGCATGTCCGCCGTAGATGTCAAGATATTCCTGACCATTGTCGTCCCATACCTTACAGCCCTTACCCTTTACGATATTTATATTGAATAAGGGATATACATCGAATAAATTCATTCTTTCTTAACTATTAATTCTTAATATTTTAGAAGGCATTAGCCTTCAAATTCAATCCCGTGGCCTCATCTATTCCGAACATGATATTCATATTCTGAACAGCCTGTCCCACAGCTCCCTTCAAGAGGTTGTCGATGGTAGAGGTGACTAGCAGTTTGTCGCCGTACTTGTCGCAATGCACGAGCGCCTTGTTGGTATTCACCACCTGCTTCATGTCGATAGCCTTATCCACATAATGAGTGAAGCGTGCATCCTTGTAGAATGCCTTGTATCCCTCCACGATTTCCTCTATAGGTCGGTCGGTCTTGATGACCTCGGTGGCGAAGATGCCACGGGCGAAGTCTCCTCTATACGGGATAAAATCGATGTCGGCATCAAGATGTCCTTGCACCTGACGCAAACTCTGCTTAATCTCCGGCACATGCTGATGCTTGAATGCCTTGTAGATGCTCATATTGCCCATACGCCATGAGAAATGAGTGGTGGCAGTGGGTTTCTGACCAGCACCGGTACTTCCTGTGATGGCATTTACGGCAACGTCTTCCGTTATGAGTCCCATGTTTGCGGCGGGAAGTAGTCCCAACTGTATGCAAGTGGCGAAGCAACCGGGATTGGCCACGTGTTGCGCCTTGGCTATTCTTTCTTTGTTGATTTCGGGGAGACCATATACGTAGTCGTTGCCAGGAGCCTCAAGTCGGAAGTCCTGTGCAAGGTCGATTATTTTTACATTTTCGGGTATGGAGTGCTCCTTGAGGAATGCCTCACTCTTACCGTGGCCGAAGCAGAAGAACACTACATCCACTTGGTCGAATGGCATTTCGGAGGTAAACGTCAAGTCGCAGTCGCCATATAGTCCCTCGTGCACCTCAGCCACCGGATTACCGGCATTGCTCTCGCTGTTGGCGAAGACAATCTCAGCCTCAGGATGATTGACGAGAAGACGAATGAGTTCGCCACCGGTGTATCCGGCGGCACCAAGAATACCTACTCTAATCATTGCACCTTGTATTTACTTGGGATAATCCAATAGAGAATAGGGTAGAGGATAATGCCGCAGAAAGCGGTGCAGAGTGTGAGCACTGCATAAATCACTCTAACTATCGTGGGGTCGAGACCGATATATTCGGCAAATCCACCACATACGCCTCCCAGTATTCTCTGGTCGGAAAGCGTCAGTTTCTTCTCGTTCATAATTGTTTATCTTTTTTCGTTCTTATGTATTCCGTAATATACTCTCAGAGGTGTGCTCGACACCTTGATGAAGCCCTTTGCCTCGTCGGATGTCCAACCGGTCTGTGTCTCTCCGTATTCACCGAGTTTCGACTTTGTCAGGTCGTTGTCAGAGTCGATACCTACAGTCTCAAATCCGTAGGGACGGAGCTTCAGGATGGCAGTACCGGTGACATTGCGCTGTGATGATGTGAGCATTGCCTCGATATCGGGCATCACTGGCTCCAGATACTGACTCTCGTGGAGGAACATTCCATACCAGTTGGCCACTTGGTCTTTCCAATATTGCTGCCACTTGCTCAGAGTGGATTTCTCCAACAGGCGGTGAGCCTCGATGATGAGCTTTGGAGCGGCAGCCTCGAATCCCACGCGACCCTTGATACCGATGATGGTGTCGCCCACGTTGGCGTCGCGACCGATGGCGTAGGATGCACCAATCTCTTCAATCTTCTGGATGGCAGCCACCTTGTCGTCGAATTTCTCTCCGTTCACGGCTACTATCTCGCCTTTGTCGAATGTAATCTTCAGTGTAGCTTCCTTTTCCTCGGCTGTCACGTGCTTCAGATAGGCTTCCTCGGGCAGTCCCTGTGTCGGGTCGAGCAACTCGCCACCACAGATACTTGTACCCCAAATACCCACGTTGTATGAATACTTCAGTTTGGTGAAGTCGGCAAAGAATCCGTGGTCGTTCAGGTAGTCCACCTCTTCCTTGCGGGTCAGTTTGTTGTCACGTGTGAGTGTGATAATCTCCACTCCCGGAGCCATCACGAGGAATGTCATGTCGAAACGAATCTGGTCATTTCCGGCACCCGTTGAACCGTGGGCGATGGCGTCGGCACCTATTTCCTTGGCATATCGAGCAATGGCGATGGCCTGGAAGATACGCTCGGATGACACCGATATAGGATAGCAGTTATTACGGAGCACATTACCGAAGATCATATATTTCAATGACTTCTCATAGTACTCGTGGGTGACGTCGAGTGTGACATACTCCACAGCTCCGAGCTTGTATGCGTTCTCTTCGTTTTTCTTCAACTGTTCTGCGCTGAATCCACCGGTGTTGGCGCATGCAGCATACACATCATAACCTTCCTCCTTCAGTTTCATCACTGTATAGGAGGTATCCAATCCGCCTGAAAAGGCTACTACTACTTTCTTGTTTGCCATATCTTGTTATATTTTTATTCTTGTATTTTTTTTAATACGTAAGTTCGTAAATGTTATCCTTTATCCTTCCAGTCTCTTTATCCTGTCGAGCACGTCTTGAGGTATCTTTGCCGGCAGATGTTCCTCGGGGTCGTAGAGCATTGCTGTGCAGATGCAGTACTTGCGGTCGGTGCGATGGAGCACGTCAACATTAATACATCCTTCACATCCACGCCAGAAGGCCTCGTCGTCGGTGAGGTCGGCGAATGTCACTGGTTGATACCCCAACTGAGTATTCATGGTCATCACTGCTGCACCACTTGTCAAACTGAATATCTTGGCGTGTGGCCAACGAGTGCGGGCAAGAGTAAATGTCATGTCCTTGATTTTCTTTGCCACTCCCAGTCCTCGGAAGTCAGGATGAACAATGAGTCCTGACGTTGTGACATACTGTTTGTTGCCCCACGTCTCGATATAACTGAATCCGGCGAATCGGTCGCCGCAGAGAGCAATCACAGCCTTCGCCTCTTTCATCTTGGTGGCGAGGTATTCGTGGGTGCGCTTTGCGATACCGGTGCCGCGTACCTTGGCGGCATCAGCGATAGTCTGCAAAATGGTATCGACATACTTCTCGTGTGAGGGGTCGGCTACCAATACTTTTATTTCTTCCACTTTCTTTAATTAATTATCAAAGTTGCTTATAATTATCAATATTCAATATCCAATTTTCAATCTTCAACCTTCAATCTTCAATCTTCAACCTTCAATCTACACCATGTTCGGCACCACCTTACTAAGTGCTGCCACAACATCGCGCTCTTCGGTATCTTCCTTGATGACGATGAAGATGGTGTCGTCGCCTGCTATCGTACCTAATATATATGGTATATGACTGTTGTCGATGTTGTATGCTATGCTGCTGGCATATCCCGGGCGCGTCTTTATTACGCCCATATTGCCCGAGAAGGAGATTGACAGAAATCCGGGCACACGCATCATCTCCTTAACGTGGGCGGGTGTGCTCACGCGCTTATACATAGTTATATTTGGCAGCACATACACGTAGTTGCCGTCAACACCCGAGGCTTTCACCACCTTCAGCATCTTGAGGTCGCGACTCAGTGTTGCCTGGGTCAGTTGGAATCCCTCCTCGCGTAGTGCTCCAAGCAGTTCCTCCTGACTTCTCATCGTGCGGCTCGATATAATCATTCTAAGAGTGTCGAGCCTGTCGTCTCTGGTCTTGTTCATTGTATCTTTATTCATTTACGGCTGCAAAGTTATACATAATTATGCAAATATGCAAGCTTTTCTCGTATATTTTTTCACAAAAGGTTAAATTCCGTTGCAAAAATATCAATTAATCACATTTTCCGCACATTTTTACTCTCTATAATTACATTTTCCCTATTGTTTTACTCTCAAAAATCACATTTTCCCCAAAATTGTGGTTATAGTCTTACATCAAAAAAAAATTGCCGTCACCAGATGACGGGTGACGCTTGTTTGTATGATGAATAATTGTATATTCTAACTTAAAAGTATACCACCCCTAATAATTAAAAAGTATACCACCCTAACCATAGGTTGACGTAAGTTTGTGTATGCCTTCCCTCCCTTGGAGTGAGGCGTAGCCGAACGTAAAGGGAGGGAAGGCAAATT
>JALFCW010000140.1 GCA_022771625.1 Prevotella sp. | reverse complement strand
ATATTTGTGGATAAAGAGGCAGTTAAGATTGGAGAAGTGATGCGTAGCATGCTGAAAAGCGACCCACCGTTCCTTATTCATTGTCAACATGGTCGCGACAGGACAGGTCTTGTAGGAATTATTCTTCAGACGCTTGCCGGCGCCACTTATGAGGAGGTGGAGTCGAGTTATATGAAGGCATTCTACAACTGGCATCGTCTTGATGCGTCATACCCTTACTACGCCGACCTCCACACCATCCTGTTTGAAAGAATCCTTTATATTCTCTCAAAGGAAGGTGATGTCGATATAGCCAAGATGTGCGCCATGACCTCTTTCCCTACGGAGGAGATTTTCCGAAGCCTTCCCTCGGCGGTGGTTTCTTATCTCCACAACAAGTGCGGATTGTCTTATGATGAGATAGAACGGTTGAAAAACCTTATTTCCTTATCTGAGAATTAAGATTTCAAGCAAGTCGAATCCTGACAACTGCATCTCCCTGTCTGCAACGGGAAGAATTATAGAGAAGGAATACCTCTATGTAGGCATTCTGGATACTTCTGTGAATTGCAATACTATTTAAAATTAAAGAATATTCTATAATAACTTATAAGCGATTATGAAAAAGACAATTTTCTTGATTTATGTCCTGCTGACTATGGCAGTGGCAGTAATGGCACAAAAGCATGTGGTAGTGGAAGACTACTGGTGGAACGACCATCCAGACGGCTATCTATGGTCTATGGGTACATTCTCTACAGCCGAGGTTAATGTGGCTGCAATGATTCCTCAGGATATGGAGGGATGCGTGATTGACGAGGTGGCGTTCTATGCCTCCGACATATCGCAACTCACAGACATCAAACTCTTTGTGACACGCAAACTGAGTAAAGACATCAACAACCTTGACATTGTGCTCACTCCTACAGAACTGCCTACCGAGGCCGATGCCCAGGGCAAATGGCGAGTGAGAGCAAAACTGCCAGAGGACTTCATAGTGCCCTTCGGAGGTGCCTACATCGGATATAAGGTGACACCAACCGACGGAATGGCATCGGCCATGAACACATGGACTGACTCTCCTGACGGATGGCCTTTACCAGCTGACAAGAGTATGTTCATACAAGGAGGCCCGGAACTGCAATGGTCATCATTAGGCGACACATTCGGTGCAGCTGCGGTGACGGCTCACGTAAAGGCAAGGAATGTGGAGGACAATAGTGTGGCTCTGTATGAAAAGACTGAATACGTGAAACTGACAGGCGAAAAGGACTTTGAGTACATACTGCCAGTGAAGAACCGCAGTGCCAAGGACATCCAGTCATTGACTTATACCGTGAGCATTGACGGCGGCGAGGCAAAAGAATTCACCTATACGTTCCAGTATCAGTTTAAGGCATTCGGACTTAGCTCTATAGTAGGCAAGATTGACGCTCCCGACACTGATGGCTGCCATTCGATGGACATAGATATTACAAAGGTGGATGGAGTGGAAAATACGTCAGACGCAAGGAGCATGAAGCTGATGCTTGTCACTGTGCCGAAGTCTGCACCAAGAAACACCATCGTGGAGAGCTTTAGGTCGGCGGGACTCGGCATGATGCCACTTAACATTATTGGCGAGCGCAAACTGAAGGAACTTTACGGCGGTAAGGCGATAATCCTTGGTGCTAATAGCGACGACTATTGGGAATGCGCCGACTATCAGGAAGTGGTGAGGAAGTACTATTACAACAATCTCAATAATTTCTGCTTCGACCGTGCTCTTCCAGCCATCGACCCTTATCGTGGCTATCATCTTTATGAGAAATCTGGCGAGATGGTTTACTCCACCAACGAGGCTTTCGACTATATCAATGCCATCACTTCGGAAGCCACTGTCGGCATCGACGCAAGATGGCATAGCGACGAGGGAACAACTATTGACGTGGATGTGACCACAACATTCCTCTATGACCGTGAGGATGCTCCCTATCATCTTGAGCTGTATCTGAAGGAAAGCCCTATTCAGGCTGTTGGCAAAGATGATGACAACTGGTGGAACGAGGCAATCTCAAATGCCTACAGCGGCAGCGAGGAAGAACTGCCCGAGGAGTTTGACTGGTTTGTACAGGCAGTGCCCATCATTCCGGGATATATTTTTGAGAATGTAGTAAGGGCATGTTGGGGCGCATTGACCGGCATTGATGGCAGCATAATGGCTCCAATTGTCAAGAATGTTCCACAGACATACAGCACCACTCTCGACTTGTCGGAGATAGACATCCGCGACAAGAACAACCTTCACCTTGTGGCAATGCTTGTCAATGAGGGAGGCACCGTAGTGAATGCCGCTGAAGTGTCGCTTGGCAATGCCACTTCAATAGAAAGCATAAAGGAATCGACAAAAGCAATTGTTCCCGACCAAATCTATAACCTCCGCGGCATTGAGATGAAGACCGAGAAGGGCATATATATAAAAGGTGGAAAGGTGAGGATTAAAAATTAGGAATGAGGAATTAGGGATTAGAAATTAGGAATGAAGTGGCTTTTCCGTCGTGAAAAGTCACTTTTTTCTTTATTGACCGAAAGTTTTCTTTATTGACAAGTGACTTTCGGATATTTTTTGTAACTTTGCACCCAATAATTTGAATTAGAAGTAATAATATGATTAAACAATGAAAATTATGACATACAAAGCGTTAAAACATTTCAGATGACCATGGTAGGGCACAACTTCTCCAGGGTTTACACCCGACAGGCTTCGACAGAGAGCGAATAAGATAATAATCGTCATTGATAACCAAAATAATTAGTAATATGAATAAAAAAATGAAGAAGACTCTTTTTGCAGTGATGAGGCTTGCGATAGCAGGCGTATGCACAATTTCGACATTGTTGGCATGTTCAGATGATGACAACGACAACAAGGCTGGCTCTTATGTTATCCAAAAGAATGGAGTGGTGGAGCCTTCGCAACAGGTGGATATGGGAGTGTTTAACATCGACGGTAAGAACTACAGACTTATCTTTGCCAAGACCAACCTGACAGCAAGGGGACTTGCCAAGGCGGAGAGTGACTTTGGCGACTATTTCTCCTGGGCTGCGCCTGAACCTTGGTGTACAGCATACGAGCGCACTGCCACTTCTTTGTCTCCCACGGCATGGATTTCGGGCAAGACGGATGGATATACATTGGGCAACTCGCAATATTATGACGGAACACGATACACGAAATACCAGAACGAGAACGAGCAGTTGTCGGCAGAAGATGATGCAGCCCACAACTTGCTCGGAGGCGACTGGCAGATTCCGTCGCGTGCCGTATGGCAAGCCCTGTTGGATGCCAACAACCAATCGGTGACATGGGGTAAGGACGGAGAAATGAAAATGACCTTCATCGACGAGACGGGAAAACCGGGAATGAAGATTTCAAGCAAGTCGAATCCTGACAAATACATCTTCCTGCCTGCAACAGGTAGAATAATTGAGAAGGAATTCCTCTATGTAGGCATTCAGGGTAATTATCTCAGCTCTACCCTTGGTACACCTTATAATATATGGGGTATGGGATTTGGAGAAGGCTCTGCGGGAGTGTTCACGACATGCCGCAGGATGACAGGCTGTGTCATTCGCCCTGTACGACTCGTGGCTGAATAATAATCATTATTAATAATAAAAGTGGCTTTTCCGACGTGAAAAGTCACTTTTTTCTTTATTGACCGATGGTTTTCTTTATTGACAAGTGACTTTCGGATATTTTTCGTAACTTTGCAGCGGAATTATAACTCGACACATGTCAAGCATATAAATATAATAAGGTGAAAAAGTAAAGTGGATTAATTAATTAAATACTATTCAATTATGTCAGCAACAAGAAATCTATTAGTAGCTTTGGCTGTCTTTATTGTATCGACAGCTACTGCGCAGTTTAAGAGAAATGAGTTGAGAGATGCCTTGCTTAATACGGCAACTCGGAAAATGCAGATTCGCGAAGGTGAATTACTGAAGAAGGACATTCAACGCGTCAGTAAGTTTAATCCAGAAAGCAAAGCCCCGACAAGGGCGCCTGGAATTATTGACGATTTTGAAGAAAGCGATCACATGCCATTGTATCAGATGCCTGATAAATTTTTTCCATGTGGATGGTATTATACGAAAAAGGGCTCTTATTCAGTGGCAACAGAGATTCCCGCAACGTATGAGGGATGTACATTTGATGCAGTCGTTCTCAATTTTGACAGGAGCACATTCGCCGGCAAAAAAGTGAAGGTGTGGATTGGCGAAAGTAAAGAAGATCCAGAGAATGTGGTGGAAGTCGTAGTCCCTAATGATGACAATTACACCTTGGAGGTTGAGTTCAAGGAGCCATTCCTTGTGCCTGAATACGGTGCCTATATGGGATATTCATTCGACATCGAGGAAGATGGTAAATTTCACTTATTTTCTGCCTTCGTGGACGCCGACTATAATGTGATTCCAGCCGAATCGGAATCATTACAGATGAAGTTCGGTGATGGTGACTGGTATTACTACGGAGAAGAATACGGTCCTCTTTATGCCTTGTTTAGGCTAAAGTCAAAAGATGCCACAAAGAACAGTGTAATGCCTTACTATTTCTATGAGATATTCGGTACGCCCAACGAGAAACTTGACATGGGCTTGGCATTCTTAAACGAGTCGGGACACAAGATGACTGACTTTGACTACAAGATCACCATTGACGGCGAGACCATAAAGGAAGGCAACTATACTCCGGAAGAGCCTGTATTAGCTAAATCGATTGGATATATGCCATTGACACTGACATTCCCCAAAGAAGAGGGATGGCATTCGTTCGATTTTGAAATATCAAAAGTCAATGGACAACCCAACACCTGCGAAAGAACGGTGGCAGACAGCTGCAGACTATTTACAGTGGCTGAATCATCCCACCGCAAGTCATTGGTTTATTATTTCGAGAACGTCAACCACGGTTTGTCGCCAATGGTACTGGTAGCCGACAAAAAGCTGAAGGAACTGTATGGGGATGACTATATTCCCTTGGGCCTGCACATTTCAGATGCGATGTCAATTGGTAAAACCAAGTCATTGTTCCTCTTATATTACAATAATCCAGTGTCGATGACAATTGACAGACGCTATTGTTATCTCATACCCTATGGGTCTTATGTAATTGAGGATGGCGAATATAAATTGCCGTTCACCAATGACAAGGCGATGGACGCAGCCTTGGCACGCACTTCCGAGGGAGATGTTAAACTGACAGCATCGTTCGTTGACGAAGAGAAGACAGCCATCTCTTATTCATTCACCACCACATTCAATTATGACAGGGACAGAAACCCATATAGTTATTCTGTATATCTTGTGCACGACGACATGAAGGGTGAAGGAGACGGTTGGGATATGTACAATCTCGTTTCTGGAGAATATTCCATCTTCAATGACGATTTCAAAGACTTCCTTGAGGCAGATAAGTCTGTTAAGGGATTAGAGTATGACAACGTGGTGATTGACTGCACATTATTTCCGTTATTTGGAATAGATATTGACGAGAATGGCCCTATAGTTAAGGGTAAGGAATATACTGTGAGCGGTACATTCGAGCTTGAGGGCAATCCGCTCGTGCAGGACAAGGACAAACTGCGCCTTGTGGTGGAAATATTAAATGGTGCGAACGGCAGTGTGATGAATGCCGATATGGCAGTGCCTACAGTTGCCACAGGCATCAACACCGCCATTACCGACAAGACAGCTACCCGCTCTATTTACAATGCCAACGGAATGCGCCTTAATGGTATGCAGAAGGGCCTGAACATCATCGAGATGCAGAATGGCAAGCGTGTGAAGGTTATAAAATAAACAGGATAAGGAAGGTAGTAACCGGATAATAGATTACTACTCTGATACTATAAAAAAGTGACTTTTCCACCGCGAAAAGTCACTTTTTTCTTTATTGACCGAAGGTTTTCTTTATTGACAAGTGACTTTCGAATCTTTTTTGTAATTTTGCAGCCAAAATAATGGAATTTTATGGAAAAAATTAGTTTTAATAATAAGAGCGTACTTACACATTGCATACTTTATGCATTGTGTCTGTCATTACTGTTAGCATGTAGTTCGTCAAACGATGAGCCGACTCCTAAGGATGCGGTTTCCGTTGAGGCTACGATTACAGAGAGAAACTCGTTTGGAAACTTTTTGCTCGACCTGTCGTCTGATTCCTTAAAGAAAAAGGGATTTGACGTAGGTGATATCGTTATGGTTTCTGGCGGAAGCTTACCGGGAAGTCTCGACATGCCAATCACATCCTTTACGCTGGCGGTGGGCAGTTGGGGAATGTGCCTGATGAGTTTCTCTAACGAGCCGACAATGACTCTGGCATTGGCAAATGCCAGTTTCTC
>JALFCW010000073.1 GCA_022771625.1 Prevotella sp. | reverse complement strand
TTCGGACTTTACTTTATCTACATTGAAAGGAGGATTAGCCATTACATAGTCACACTTGCCAGCCAGATTGTGAGCATCATGGTAGAATGAATTGGCTTCATCACCAGAGACGATGCGACCATTCAAGCCATGGACAGCCATATTCATCAAACAGAGCTGAGCATTGTACTCAACCTTTTCCTGACCGTAGAAGGTCATCTGGGTGTTGGCGTTCATGCCTCCTGCATTCACGAAGTCACCAGTTTGAACGAACATACCTCCTGAACCACAAGCAGGATCGAGCATTACACCCTGTTCTGGTTCCAGTACATTGACAAGCATCTTAACCAATGACTTTGGAGTAAAGAACACGCCATCGTCAGAGGCTACTGCCTTGGCAAACTTGGAGAGGAAATACTCATAGATACGACCAATCACATCACCACCAATCTCATCAAGTGTCTTGTTGTTGAATATGCGAAGGAGTTCACGCAACAGTTCATCGCTAAACATGGTGTATGACTTAGGTAAAATACCAGTCAACTGCTCGCTCTGTTCCTCAACCAAAGTCATGGCATGATTAACAGCTTCGCCTAAAGGCTGGTCATCCGAGAGATTCACCAGATAGTCAAACTGTGCCTCACGAGGTAGGTAGAGAGCACTCTTTGCTGCAAAGTCATTTGGCTCTACAGGCATAACACGTCCACCACGGCTTGGGCGATTCTTTAGTAGTTCTGCTTCCACCATCTTGAAGCGGCTATATGCATATCTTAAAAACAGCAACGCCAACACAGGCATACAGTATTGGCTCGATGTCAATTTACTACCTGCACGAAGCAAGTCAGCCGACTCCCAAAGGTCAGCTTCCAGTTTGCGGATATTTATCTTGTTGTCTGCCATTTGATCTCTGCTTTAAGGTTGTTCATTGCTTACAAGGTTGCTCATTTTGACCTGTAGAATTTCTGCAATCTTCTTGATTGTCTCTAATGATGGCTGTGCTTTATTGGTACACCACTTACTGATGGTGGCAGGATCTTTATCCATCTGTTCTGCTAACCATTTTGCTGTTTTATGCTGTTCCACAAGCACCACTTTCAATCTGTTGAGGTCTTTATTTGCCATTATACGAAATTTTAATGCAGCAAAAATACTAATTTTTCATGTAAAACGTGCAAGAATAAACAAAAATATGACAAAATGCGGCAATTTTCTTTGCCTTTTAGTTCAATTGAGGCTAAAAATCACAAAATTGACTCCAATATTTATGAGATTGTCAGTTAAACTACACATATCTTTTCGTTCGAAGCCTTCGAACGGATATTCAAAGCTTTCGGATCTCCGTTCGAAGCTTTCGGATGGACATCCAAAGCTTTGTATGGATACAACGATATACTGTTGTAAACATTATACGATGTTCGATTCAGACAGTATCTCAACTGTCTGTTCAGATAGTTACTGATTAGCCTATTCACTCATTGTCACTACTACCTGTTCACTCAATGTCACAACAATTATTCTTTCATAGTCAAAATAGCTATTCTTATATGGTTACAACAGCTATTCTTTTATTACTATATTCCAAGCAGAGGAAAAGATAAAATATCCTAAAAATGAATGTCTTATTTTGGATTGACATAGATAATTAGTATATTTGCAACTTGAAACTAAAATATTACCTATCATAATTAGTAATAATAAAGAAAATATGAAGAAAACGATATTTGCTCTATGTATGTTAGGGTTGATTGCCGTCAACTCACATGCCCAAAGTAAAGTGAAGTGTTTTGATTTCGGTTGGAAATTCACAAATCAGGAAATAACTGACGGACAATCTGTTTCGCTTGACGACTCCAAGTGGAAGAGTATTGACCTGCCACATGATTGGGACATCAGTCACACTCCATCTGCCAATGCATCCACTGGCAAGGGCGGAGGATATTTCCCCGCAGGAAAAGGATGGTATCGCAAGCATGTGAAGGATTCAGAACTAAATGTGGGTGAAGGCGAAAGTATGTGGCTTCACTTTGAGGGTGTATATCAGGATTGCAAGGTGTATGTCAACGGCAAACAGGCGGGCAAGCACTTCTATGGATATACTCCATTCAAGGTAAATATCACTCCGTATATCTGCAAGGGTATGAATACCATTGCAGTAATGGTGGATAATTCACGGCAACCGAACTGCAGGTGGTACAGCGGTTCGGGAATATATCGCCACGTATGGCTTGAGACATACAACAGGAACAAGATGGACGATCCACAGAAGCTCTTTGTACGCACGGAGAGAATTTTTGGTATTTCAGCCGACGGAACACATGCCGACTCAGCAGCTGTGCGAGTGACTTATGGCAACCAATTGGACGAAACACGCATACTCCGTAATATTGAACTATGGTCACCCGACAGACCCAAGCTATATGACATCAAGGTTGGCGAATTGACGGTGAAGCACGGTGTGCGCACCTTCAGCTATGACGCAAAGAACGGATTTCTGCTCAACGGCAAACCGACACTTATCAATGGTGCATGCGTGCATCACGACAATGGGGTGTTGGGAGCTATGGCATTTGATGCTGCTGAGATACGCAAGGTAAGACTGATGAAGGAGGCTGGATTCAATCTCATACGCACATCTCATAATCCCCAAACCCGTGCCATGCTCGATGCATGTGACAGTTTGGGTATGATGGTGGTGGATGAATCATTCGACGGATGGTATTCGGAGAAGAATCCTTATGATTACCATATAGCTATCGACTCATGCTATACCGAAGACATCACTGCCATGGTGCTTCGCGACCGCAACCATCCTTGCATCATATCATACAGCATAGGAAATGAGGTGATTGAGCGCAAGGATATTCGTGTGATTCATACAGCCAGCAAATTCAAGAATGTCATAACATCACTCGATAACACCCGTCCGGTGACCGAAGCCTTATGTGCGTGGGACAGCGACTGGGAAATCTTCGACCCTCATGCTGCCGTACTCGACATCGTGGGCTACAACTATATGATGCACAAGGCAGAAAGCGACCATGAGCGTTGCCCCGAGCGTGTGATGTGGCAGACAGAAAGCTATCCTCGCGATGCTTTTGCCAACTGGAAGCACACCGTTGAGCGTCCATATATCATAGGCGATATGGTATGGACGGGGCTTGACTATTTAGGGGAGTCTGCCATAGGACTTTGGCATTACGAGAATGAACCCAGGGCGGAACATTGGCAAGCGGAGCATTTCCCTTATCATGGTGCGTATTGTGGTGATGTAGATCTGACGGGATGGCGCAAACCGATTTCTCATTATCGCGACATGTTGTGGAACGTGGAAGAAGGTGCTGCGGATGTCTATCTGGCTATTCGTGAACCAGATTACTATTTCAACGGACATGTGACGGAAACAATGTGGTCGGTATGGCCAACATGGGAGTCGTGGAACTGGCGCGGATGGGAAGGAAAAGACATCGAGGCAGAAATCTACACCAAGGCTCCCAAAGTAAGACTCTATCTTAATGACAAGCTTATTGCTGAGAGGGATGTAAACATTGACACCCAATACAAGGCTGTGATAAAACTGCCTTATCAGCCTGGCACCCTAAAAGCCGTGTCAGTGGATGCCAATGGAAAGGAGATGGCTGAAAGCACACTTCGCACAAGCAGCGAACCTGCCACCATACGATTGACTCCCGACCGCAAACTTATCAATGCCGACGGTCAGGACCTTGCCTTTATCATGGTTGATGTTGTAGATAAGGATGGGAATATTGTAGCTGATGCTGACATTCCTGTCACTGTCAGTGTAAAAGGACGGGCTACATTGCTTGCTACTGCAAGTGCCAATCTGAAAGACCTCGAACCGAAAACCTCTCCTAAGGTGACTACATACAAAGGGAAAGCCATTATCGTTGTGCGCAGTGGAAGAAAAGCTGGAAAGGCTGTCATATCAGCCACCATGCCCAAAGAAAACGGCAGTAAAAGTACATCGTTGACAATAACATGCAAGTAATTCAGTTGCCTGACTTATATACCTTCTCGTAATTGCGCTGCATACTGACTAATGAGAAATTGTCTTCTGCATATGCCATTGCCTTTGCTCCGAGAACCTCTCTCGACATCGACGGCAATGTCACGTTGAAGATATTAAGATAGGCATCAACATTGTTGTTCTCCACCTTTAGAGGCCAGTCTTCAGGCAGGGTTTCACCCAACCCCGGACAATCATTGATGATGTTGGGAAGTGCAGACATCGACGCCTCTATCGCCACTATACTAAGTCCCTCAAACTCGGAGGGCATGAACATATAGTCGAATGAGGAGAGATAGGATGACAGTGAGAACAGCGGTGGATTGATGCTCACGTTCTTCTGTTCGGATAATCGACTGTGGATGAGTTCTGACAAAGAACCATCGCCGAAAATATGGAAATGATACCTTTCGTCATCCCTCATTGCCCGTAACACCTCGACAAGGGTGGATATTCCCTTCTGCATCTCAAATCGCCCGGCAAAGATGACGTTAATCTTACCATCCACAAGATGAGGATATGGTTTGCTTTCTGGCTTCCCCACCCCATTATAAATAATAGGAGCATCTTCGCCAAAACGCTTCATATACGATTGTCTCACCGACTGTGATATGGCGATGTTGCTCTTGTGCGAAATGAAGAAGTGTTCACAGATATTGCCTATCCTCTTTTGTCCTGTCCATAAGACATTGTTGTGTATCGTCCTTATCACCTTGCAACGGCATGCAATGAAGGGAAAGGCCTTCATTGCCGCTACGATACACATATCAGGTCCTTCGGTATGAGTATGCACCACATCGGGATGCCAACGCAACCATATATACAGGAATCTAAGGGGAAACAGAATGGCATTGATACGTTCAAAGACAAAGTGCCATCTGATATCCGGCATCCAAGACCTATGGCATATTACTCCCGCAGCGGTCATCTCCGCTATAAAACGTTGAGTATATTCGGAACGTCCTCGCATTGTCTCCACGAGATGATACTCCACATCCTCACTGCCTGATTTCGCTATACTGGCAGCCACCTTCTCGGCTCCTCCCATATCAAAATGGGATATGAAATGAAAGACCCTCATTTGAATTAAGAATTAAGAGTTCTTTTCTTAATTATATCTGCCACTTCGCGGGCACATATCTCAACATTAAATTTCCTCCGCGCCAGATTTCTTGCATTGCGTCCCATCTCTGCAGCTTTATCCGGATTACCGGTGATGTATCGTATGGCGGATATCCATCCCTCGGTATCTCCGTAATCCACAAGTATTCCGCATTCCTCCTTCTCGATGTCCATCGGCAGATGGGGATTACGACTGCATATCATCGGCACACCAAGTCCCAATGCCTCAACCACAGTGGTAAGACCAACAGTGTATTTCGTTTCGAGACAACAGATGCAGACACACTGAGCACGATACACTAAAAGACAGAACTCGCTGTGCTTATAGCCAGACGTGAAATGCACCTTCACATTATTCCGTATATCCATTGCGGCAAACATCGCCTCATAGTCGATGCCACAGTTGCGCTTGTTGAGATATATTTCTATGGGAGCGCCTGTTGCGTTAAACGCTTCCACAAGAGTCTTCATGTCCCTCATCTCGCGTCCCGTGGAGATAAATCCCTCATGTGTCACATTGTCTTTCTCAGAAGCAATCACCTTGTCGTAATACTCGATGTCAGGTCCCCAATGTCCGAGGTGCATCCTCTCCGGCACCGCTTTTGAAGTCTTGAGCGATTCGTCTATCAGGTCTTGCGAAAAGAAGAACATATCGTCCATTCCCTTGTAGAAGAGTCGGCCGAGCATCTCGCGCCATCTCTTCGACGAGTGCACCATCGGTTGGTGGTGCCACAGGATTATTGGATGGCGATACAATCCTAAGGCACGCAGGAAAATGATGATTTCCAAACCACGGTAGTGGGTGGCATATATGGCATCATACTTCTCACTACACGTCAGAATCCTGTATGCGGTATAAAGCATGAGCGGCAGACGTTTCACCCCAAACTCCCTAAACTTGTGCTGGATGATTTCAATGCCATGACGCTCAAGATGGGTTGCCCCATACAACAAATGTCCAGGGAATGAACCTTTGCGCCATTCCCTGAACATAAATTGGATGTTTTCGGTATGATAGAAATATACCTTAGTCATATTCTTACTCCTGCGGCAACATGAGGATCTCAGCCCTGTTGCCCGACTTGAGGATTTCACCTACTATAGCGGAGATGGTCTCAGGAGTCTGTGCATCCACAACGGCATCGTAGTTAGTATCCATGTCAATACCGTAGTTGGTGTAGAGGTTGAGAATCTGCAACCAGTAGTTGTTGGTCTTTCTCTGGTCAGATATGCTCTTGTGCATATATTCCTTCACCTTCTGCAATTTGTCGGCATCAACTTTCTTGGTCATACCATTGATTTCCTTGTGCATGATGTCGAACACCTGTCCTGCCATCTCTGGCTTGAGAGGACAGTAAGCCAGAATTCGTGTCATATCCTCGAAATCATTCTTCGAAGTTCTTCCTACGGCACCACAACTGTAAGCTGCACTTGCATCCTCGCGGATAGCCTTCAGATAAATCATATTAAGAATCTGTCCGGCGATAGAGGTGCGCACTGCGTTCTCCTGTGAATATGGCACATCAAGAGTGTACCACTCCACGATTGAGTTTGCCTGCGGTGTCTCCATCTTGCGCTTGAAGTGGTTGATTGCCTCACCCTTATAGTGGGTGACAATATTCTTACCCTTTACAACCTTCTTCTGCGATGGCAGCGATGCAATATACTGCTCGATGAGCGGACGGATTGTAGCCTCGTCATAGTTACCCACGATAGTGAATGTGAATGCTGCTGCATTGGCTGTCTGCTCCTTGGCAATCTGCAGTATGCGGTCGTAGTTGATGTTCTTCAGGTCAGCCAACTTAAGGTCACGGTCGTACAGGTTGTGTGCTGTCAGAGTGGCTGTAACTGAATCGTTGAATGCTGTTTCGGGAGATACCTCTGCATTGCGCAGTGTTGTCTCAATACTGCTCAAGAAACTTGCGAATGACTTCTCGTCTTTCTTTATATTAGTGAAGTAGAGATGTACGAGCTGCAGCATTGTCTCTACATCGTTAGGAGTAGAAGAACCGTCAACGTTCACACGTGTTCTTGACACATCGAGAGAAGCACTTGCAATCTTACCGGCAAGTGCCTTTTGCAACTCAGTGTTAGAGAAGTTGCCAAGTCCTGAGGCATTCATTGCATTGCCAAACACCTTGAAGTTGATGTAGTCTTCCTTACCATAGAGAGATGCGCCACCGAATCCCTCACCCGAGAGAAGCACCTGGTCGGCTTTCAGGTCGGTCTTCTTCAGTATCACCTTTGCACCATTAGAGAGTTGCAGTTCGGTGAATCCGAGTTTGTCGTTCTTGATTTCTTTCTTAATAGAGCCCTTCTTAGGCATGGTTGTCATGATAGGCTCGTCCTTCACGTTGTCCACGTATGCCTCTAATTTCTCAGCCCTCACGTCGGCAACAGCCTTGAGGATACTTTCCTTGGTGGGATATACCTTTCCTTCCTTCTCATTGTTGAAGTTGATAATAACCACGTTGGAATCGTTCTTCTGTGCCAACTGACCGAGCAATTGGTTGATAGCCTCCACGGGGATATTGGGCACAACCTGCTTCATCACCTGATAGTAGTCATCGAGAGACGGGATTGGTTCCTTGTCGAGGAAGTGTTCCTTATACTCATTAACAAACTGCGAGTTATAGCGCTTGTCCTTATTGCTGTAAATCTTGTCGAGCTTGCTTATATAGTCCTGCACATAGCGCTTGTATTCAGTGGGAGTGATACCAAACTGTGCAGCACGCAACACCTCGCGATATACAGCTGCAAGCGACTCCTCAATGGTCTTGCCCTCCTTGGGCACTGCCACAATACCTATTGCATCCTTAGTCTTGGCGAAAATGAAATTGTCGTATTCCATCTCACCACTTACATACGGACAAGCGGGATCCTGCTGCAACTCAGCAAGACGAGTGTTAACTGTTCCGATGGCAGCATTCTTGACATAATCAATGAATAGATACTGCATATTGCTCTTGATCTCGTCGGGGATGGGGTCGGCCTTTATAAACATCTCAACGAAATTGACTGTCTGCTCCTTATCCTTGTCAACCACAACGATTGGCTCGGCATTATCCGGCACCGCCTCGGCAACAACAGGTGCGGGGTTCTCTGGCATCTTAATAGAGCTGAACATATCCTTAATCTTCTGCTCCACATAATTCACGTCGATATCACCTACAACGATGATTCCCTGATTGTCAGGACGATACCACTTCTCATAGTAGTTGCGCAATTCCTGATACTTGAAGTTGTCAATCACCGACATCAAACCGATGGGGTATCTCACTCCATACTTACTTCCAGGATAGATAGTAGGCAGATTGCGCTCAAACATACGTGACGAAGCACTTGTTCTCATGCGCCATTCCTCATGGATGACACCACGCTCCTTGTCGATTTCCTCGGGTTCGAGCAACAATCCGTCGGCCCAGTCGTGGAGAATAAGCAGACAAGAGTCAACTACATTCTTGTCGCTCGACGGTACATTACTTATATTATATACAGTCTCGGCGATACTTGTATAGGCATTGAGGTCGGTGCCAAACTTTATACCCTTCGACTCACACCATCTGAGGATTCCATCACCAGGGAAATGCTCAGTGCCATTGAAGCACATGTGCTCAAGGAAATGGGCAAGACCGCGCTGCGACTCCTCCTCTTGAATAGAACCCACCTTCTGGGCGATGTAGAACTCTGCACGGTTTTCAGGCCATGCGTTGTGACGGATGTAATAAGTTAATCCGTTGGGCAACTTGCCGATTTTCACATCCTTATCCACTGGAATAGGAGGCATCTGCTGTGCCATGGTTACCACTGCAAACAACAGCAGTACCAACATAGAAAAGAGTTTTCTTGTTTTCATAATTATATAAAAATTAAATTTCATCTGATATTAAGACGTAGTATCAATATAAATAGCTACATATTTGGATAACTTTTTTATTTTTTTAATTCTTCATTATTAGTGTAAGACCATCACGCAGCGGTAATATCACTTTCTCCACCCGATCGTCGTTGGCGATGTAGTCGTTGAATGACTTTATGCCTTGTGTCTGATGGTCGTTATCATATTCATGTTCCACCACATGTCCGTCCCAAAGAGTATTGTCGGCGAGGATAAATCCCCCCGGACGAAGTATCTTCAGCACCATCTCATAGGTCTCGATGTATGTG
The DNA here is from genome assembly GCA_022771625.1 of Prevotella sp. Classification (GTDB taxonomy): domain Bacteria; phylum Bacteroidota; class Bacteroidia; order Bacteroidales; family Bacteroidaceae; genus Prevotella. The sequence continues at coordinate 12,129 of JALFCW010000073.1, read as the reverse complement.
CGCTTGTCACCATCAATGAAAGCCATGTCGAAGGTCACCCCTAGTTTTGGGGCTTCGGTGATGGCATCTCCAATGATAAACTCTATCTTATCTGCAACAGACGAACCCTCAATCCAGGGACGGGTGAAGTCTTCCATCTCGTCGTTTATCTCAAAGGTATATACCTTACCGCCCTCGTCAAGTCCTTCAGCCAGACAGATGGCACTATATCCACTGAATGTGCCCACCTCAAGCACGTTTTTAGGTCTCACCATCTTCACCAGCATCTTAAGCAAGCGTCCCTGCAGATGTCCGCTTGCCATTCGTCCATGCAACGTGTGGATATTGGTGGCGCGATAAAGTCGATAGAGATATTCTCCCTCGGGTGAACTATGCTCCCGAACGTAACTCTCTAACAATGCCTCATTCCTCATTCCTAATCCCTAATTCCTAAGATTCCCTCAACTGCCAATCTATAGCTGTCAAGTCCGAATCCGCATATCACACCCAAACAGGCGCATGAGATATACGAATGATGACGAAACTCCTCGCGCTTGTGCACATTTGATATATGCACCTCGATAGTAGGACATTTAAGAGAACGGATACAATCCTGAAGGGCAATGCTCGTATGGGTGTATGCACCAGCATTGAGCACTATACCGTCGTAGGTGAATCCCACCTCCTGCAACTTGTTGATAAGTTCACCCTCAATGTTACTCTGATAGTAGTCAATCTGAACGTCGGGATACTTAGCACGCAATTCGGGAAGGTATTTCTCAAATGAACTGCTACCGTAAATTCCCGGCTCCCTCACTCCAAGAAGATTGAGGTTGGGACCATTGATTATCTGTATTTTCTTCATTATTTTATATTTTTATTTTCGTATCTCGTATAAAATATGTAATTTTGACGCGGCAAAGTTAATAAATAATTCAATAATGACAAAGAAAACAGACGTAAATATTGTAAAAGGATACGCAAGATACCTCAAATTGGAGAGAAATCTTGCGCAAAACACTCTCGATGCATACCTCAACGACCTTCGAAAATTGATAAATTTCATCGAGGACAACAACCTCGACCCTATTACTTTGAGGTTAGAAGACCTGGAACATTTCTCTGCCACACTCCACGACATTGGCATCCAACCAATATCACAATGCCGCATACTCAGCGGAGTGCGCTCCTTCTTCCGTTATCTGCAACTTGACGGTTATCGCAACGACGACCCTACCGAATTGCTCGAATCTCCACAAATAGGCACACATCTGCCCGAAGTGCTATCCACAGAAGAAGTGGATAAACTTGAGGCTGCCATCGACTTGTCGAAATGGGAGGGACAACGCAACAAGGCTATTATTGAGACACTCTTCTCGTGCGGATTTCGAGTGAGTGAACTGGTTAACCTGAAAATCTCAAACATCTTCTTCGATGAGGAATTCGTGAGAGTAATCGGCAAGGGGTCGAAGGAACGTCTTGTGCCCATCTCCGAGAAAGCCATCAAGGAAATAAAACATTGGTTTATCGACCGCAACCTGATGAAGATAAAAAAAGGAGAGGAAGACTTTGTGTTCCTCAACCGCCGAGGCTCCCGCCTCACCCGCACCATGATACTCATCATGATAAAACGACTTGCAACGGATGCCGGAATACAGAAAACAATAAGTCCACACACTCTTAGGCACTCCTTCGCCACGGCATTACTCGAAGGAGGAGCCGACCTAAGGGTAATACAGGCACTGTTAGGACATGAAAGCATTGGTACCACCGAGATATACACCCACATCGACACCACTACCCTGAGAAAGGAAATTCTTGAGCACCATCCACGCAACATTATGGCAAAATCAAGAAAAACCACTGAATAAGTAGTTATTTTTTCAAAAAAGCATTGATTATTGAGGGATTTTGAGTAATTTTGCAGCCAAAATAAGATTTAGATATGCAAGAAACAAGACAAAACAAGATTGCACGCCTGCTTCAGAAGGAGCTTAGCGTGATATTCCAGCAGCAGACAAGGGCTATGCATGGGGTGATGGTGTCGGTGACAAGAACAAAGATCTCACCCGACCTCAGTATATGCACTGCCTATCTCAGTGTATTTCCCAGTGAAAGGGGCGAGGAAATTCTCAATAACATCAAAGCCAACGAGAAGACCATTCGCTATGACCTCGGACAACGCGTACGCTACCAATTACGCATTATCCCCGAACTGCGATTCTTCATCGATGACTCTCTCGATTATATCGAAAGAATTGATGAACTATTGAAAAGTTAGAGATATTAGTAATTTGGAATAGGAATTAGATATTAGGGCATAATAATGAATTTCCCGTTTTTCATAGCCCGTCGCTATCTCTTCTCCAAGAAGAGCACTCACGCCATTAATGTCATCAGCGGCATTAGTGCCGTAGGTGTTGCCGTTGCCACCATGGCATTGGTGGTAACTCTCAGTGTGTTCAATGGGTTCCACGATCTTGTAGCCTCATTCTTCACCAATATCGACCCACAACTGAAGGTAATCCCAGTGAAGGGAAAGACAGCTCCTGCAGATGACCCCATCCTCACCAAGATTAAACAAATGAAGGAGGTGGAGGTTGCCACCGAGACATTACAGGATATGGCTCTTGCCACCTACGGCAATCGTCAGGCTATGGTAATAATCAAGGGCGTGGAGGATAATTTCGACAGTCTTACGCACATCAAAGACATATTATTGGGCAACGGCACATTCGAATTGCATGCAGCCGATCTCAATTATGGTATTTTAGGCATACGACTCGCAGAGACATTGCAGACGGGCTACTCCTTCCGTGAAAGTTTGAAGATATATGCTCCCAAGCGCGAGGGGCAGCTCAATATGGCAAATCCAGAGGATGGTTTTGTTGAGGACGAACTCTATTCTCCTGGCGTGCTCTTTATGGTGAAACAGGCTAAATACGACAAGAACCATATCATTACAAGCATTGCCTTTGCCCGTAATCTCTTTGCCCAACAAGGTATGCTGTCGTCACTCGAAATTCGCCTCAAACCAGGTTCCGACTTTGAGGCTGTGAAGAGCCGCATGCAAAAGGTTGCAGGGGATAAATATCATGTATATGACCGATTTGAGCAACAGGAGGACACCTTCAAGATAATGAAGATTGAGAAACTCATGGCATATATCTTCCTCACCTTTATATTAATGGTGGCATGCTTTAATATCATAGGAAGTATATCAATGCTCATCATCGACAAGAAGAACGACGTTGTGACATTGCGCAATCTTGGTGCCAACGATAAACAGATAGTCAGGGTATTCCTCTTCGAGGGTCGCATGATATCAGCTATAGGCGCTGTTGTGGGCATTCTTGTTGGTCTTCTCCTCTGTTGGCTACAACAAGAATATGGTTTAGTAGGTCTCGGACAGAGCAGCGGGTCGTTTGTCGTGGATGCTTATCCCGTTAGCGTCCACCCCGATGACATCGTTGTCATCTTCCTCACAGTGATAGCCGTAGGGTGGCTTGCTGTTTGGTATCCTGTCAGATATTTCGCCAAGCGTCTGCTATAGACATTATCAATCAGGCCAGGATAATATTCTTCACCTCTACGTCCTCGTGCAGGAATATTTGCGCAGACTCCTTGAACTTATCCGGATTTTCGGTAGTAAGATAATGCACCATACCATTCTTGGTGCATTTTTGCTCCATTTCGGGATGGCGCAAGAAATAATCCTTGAGACTCTCAGCCACATACTCTCCCTGTGGCACAATACGTATGCCAGGATTGACATATTTCACAATCTTGGGCATAAGCAATGGATAATGTGTGCAACCAAGTATGATTGCATCAATATTCGGGTCAAGAAGCATCAGTTGATCAATACGCTTCTTGACAAAATAGTCAGCGCCAGGACTATCGGCTTCGTTGTATTCTACAAGTGGCACCCAGAAAGGACATGCCACACCAGATACTACGATGTCAGGATATAGCTTTTGTATCTCAAGGGTATAGCTTTCACTCTTGATTGTTCCCTCAGTGGCAAGCACACCAACATGTCTTGATGTTGTCAACTGGCCTATCACCTCAGCTGTAGGTCGAATAATACCGAGCACACGTCTTGAGGAATCAAGCTTAGGAAGGTCGTTTTGCTGTATTGTGCGCAATGCTTTTGCCGAGGCTGTATTACAACCAAGTATAACGAGATGACATCCCATCTCGAAGAGACGCACTACAGCTTGTCGGGTAAATTCATATACGACATCAAATGAACGCGGACCATAAGGTGCCCTGGCATTGTCACCGAGGTACAGAAAATCATACTGCGGTAACAATTGCCGAATACCATGAAGTATAGTCAAACCTCCATAGCCGGAATCGAAGATTCCTATAGGTCCCGCCTCACTTGACAACTCCTGCATATTACGAATACTATAGTTGGTTGAGCATTCTTACTGCGGTGTCATATACGTTTATACCTCTTTGGGGATCTACGTATGGACAAGCGTCATTGTCGGTGTTGATAACAAAAGCCAACCCCATCTCCTTGCCTATTGTTGAGAGCACCTTCGATAGTTTCTCTTTTATTGGCTTCATCAATTCTGCTTTTGCTTCAGCAAGAAGTCGCTTACTCTCACTCTTAAATGCTATATTCTTTTCAAGAATTTCCTGTAACTCCGCCTGACGTTTGTTAAGTATAGATGTAGGAAAATCGCGCTGTCCCTCAAGGAAAGCCTCATACTTAGCATTAAACTCGTCTTCAACACGTTTTGTCTCCGCAGCATATTTTTCCTCCAACTCCGTATAACGCCTCATTGCTGTAGCATATTCGGGCATAGCCTCAATCAAGGCAGAATAACTGACATAACCGAATTTGAATTCTGGCGCTGTCATTGTTGTATTAACAACTTTAACTTCTTCATTTTGGGCGTGAAGCGACAAGGATAGAGCCAAAAGGGCAAGTAACAAGATATTCTTCATTCGACAAATAATTACAAATAAGTTAAGATTAAGTATTATATCACGTAACGATTTTAATTAAGAATTAAAAATTAAGAATTAAGAAAATGTTCATACAAACAATATTTCTGCACGAATAGTATTTCCCAAATTATTAATTTTTAATTCCTAATTATTTATTTCTTTCTACCGAAAGATATTTATTTCAGACCGAGCTTTGCCTTAACCTGGGCTGTAACATCAGTGCTGAGAGTGGTGCTGATGTAAGGTATGCCACCCTGAAGCTCCATGATATAGACATAGCCACCAGCCTGACCTACTTGCTTGATGGCGTCAATCACCTTTGCAGTGATAGCAGCCATCTTCTCCTGTGAAGCCTTGGCAAGAGCCTGCTGGTTGTCCTGATAGCTCTGCTGAATTTTCTGATACATATCCTGCAACTCCTGCTGACGGCGCTGCTTGATGTTCTCGGGGAATGTCTTCTCGTTGGCCTCGTAGTCCTGTGACTTCTTGGTCAGCTCGTCCTGCATACTCTTGAGGTCTGCCTCATACTGCTTCTGCAGAGCGTCGATTTCACTCTTTGCCTTGGTGTAGTCAGGCATTGCCTGAATGATGTCCTGTGTGTTGACATGTCCAAACTTCTGTGCCATGACTGCCATCGGAGCCAGCAACAGAATCACTAAAAGTACTTTCTTCATTTTTCTTGGATTTATTGTTTTTTATTTATTTATTTTTCTCATTACTTATAACCTAATTTGCTTAGGACTTCATCACTGATGTCTATACGTGGAGAACCGAATATAATCCCCGAGTCGCTGGCACGATCGAGCACAAGCTGATAACCACGCAGGTCGGCAATATCCTTCACCGCATTGTATATCTCATCTTGTATAGGAGTCATAAGTGCTGTGCGCTTCTTGTATAACTCACCCTCGGGTCCAAAGTATTTCTGTTTTAATTGGGCTGCCGCTTGCTCTTTCTGCATTATGGCATCCTGCTTTGCCTTTTTTTGCTCAGCCGACAAGAAAACCACCTCGTTCTGATAGTTCTTGTACATCGTCTGTGCCTCGGTGGAGAGTGACTCCACTTCTGCCTGCCACTTATTGGACACCTGCGTCAACTGTTCGTTAGCTCTCTCATAGGCTGGAATATTCTTCAGTATATATTCCATATCTACCAGTGCAAACTTTTGGGCGTTAATTCCCAATGTCGTTGTCAAAAATGCGAAAAGAATAAAAATCTTCTTCATAATACAAATATATCAAATGAACATTCTTTCTTAATCCTTAATTTATAATTTCTAACTTTCAAATTAGAACTCCTGTCCAAGTATGAAGTGGAACTGACTTCCACCCTTCGTACCGGTAGAAAGTGCCTTGTCGAAACCGTATGCCCAGTCGATACCCATCATACCCACCATCGGGAGGAAGATGCGCACGCCCAAACCAGCTGAGCGCTTCATATCGAAGGGGTTGAACTTCTTGGTGTCATACCATGCATTACCGCCCTCAAGGAATGTAAGTCCATAGATAGTGGTATTGCCGAGCATAAACGGATAACGAAGTTCAAGTGTGAATCGGTCGTAAGCATAACCAGGAGCACTCCAGGGAGTGAGCGAACCATTCTCATAACCGCGGAGTCCTATAGTCTCCTGGGCATAGCCTGTAGAGTATCCACTCATGCCGTCACCTCCCACATAGAAGTTCTCGAATGGTGATTTCTTGTCCTTGTTATATGAACCAAGAATACCGAGCTCCACGCGGCTCATAAGCACGAAACACTTCTGTCCACCGGTAAGGGCAGTGAAGGTGCGAGCCTTAAACTTCCACTTGTGATATTCAATCCAGCGATACTTCTCCTGTAGCTCCTGATCGTAGGTGGCTGCGGTGCGGTCAGTGGCAAGCTTCGAGTAATCCTTGTTGTCAAACTTTGACCATGGCGGAGTGACAGTCACCGATGCCATAAACTCCGAACCACGGCGTGGGAACATCTGGTTGTCGGTAGATGTTCGGGCAAGAGTAATACCGAGGTTGATATTGTTACAGTTTCCATTAGATATGATGAAGTACTGCCAATCTCTCAGCATATAGCGCTGATAAGACAGTGACACCGACAACTGGAAATAGTCGTCAGGCCAGCGCAAGCGCTTACCCCATCCTACTGACAATCCGAAGAGCTGTACATATTTGTCGTCATCAAGATAGCTCTCGTAGTTGTTATTGTAGTTGTTATACGAACCATAACCTCCATAGTAGCTGTACATTGAGTTCATCCATGAATTATTGTAGTAGCTACTGTTGATATCTGTCTGCTTAGAGTAGTATGCACCCACATTAAACGCATTGGGTCGGCGTCCGCCAAACCATGGCGATGAGTAGCTGATGGAGTACGACTGATAGTAAGAACCATTGGTTTGTGCCGAGAGAGCAAGCTGCTCACCATCACCTATAGGCATGATACCTCGGTGCATCTTGTTCTTGCCAAAGAGGTTGCGCATCGAGAAGTTATTAAGTTTCAATGAAATTCTACCGATCACACCTGTTTGTCCCCATCCGAGCGAGAATTCAACCTGGTCGTTGCTCTTCTGTTCGAGAGCCCAGTTGATATCCACTGTTCCATCCTCATAGTTAGGTTGGATGTCAGGATTAACCTTTTCCGGGTCGAAGAATCCCATCGACTGTATTTCTCGTGCTGAACGCATAAGTGCATCCTTTGAGAAGAGGTCACCAGGTTTTGTACGAAGTTCGCGTCTTACCACCTCCTCATAGAGTCGGTCGTTACCATAGATACGCACATGACTGATGTGAGCCTGTTGGTTTTCGGATATACGCATTTCGAGGTCGATAGAGTCGCCTACGATATTCACCTCTGTCGGGTCGAGGCGATAGAACAGATAACCATTGTTCCAATAGTAGTTGCCCACGGCATCCTCATCCTCCGAGAGTCGTTTATTCAACTGCTTTTGGTTATATACGTCACCGGTCTTCATACCAAGCAATCGGTTGAGGTCGTCACTCGAGATGACGGTGTTGCCCACCCATGTGATATTGCGGATATAGTATTTCTGTCCTTCGTCGATCTTGATATAGAGGTTGACATGGTTCTCATCAACGTTCCACACACTATCCTCCAAAATGGTCATGTCGCGAAAGCCCAACTCGTTATACTTGTCGATAAGGTTCTGTTTGGCGGTCTTATATCTCTCATCAGTGAATTTCTTTGACTTGAGGAACGATGACAATTTGCCTGCCTCGTTCATTTTTGTCAGCACACCTTTTTTAAACAGTCCACCCTTGATTTTTGACGTCTTGAGATTCTTGTTGCCCTCGATGATGATATTTCGTATCTTCATCTTGTCGTGCTTGTCAATGTTTACATCGAGAATCACCTGATTCTTTCCTGTCACATCGTCACGCTGTTGGATATCAATCTCGGCATTCTTATATCCCTTGTCGTCGAAATATTTCTTTGCGAGGATTTTTGCTCGGTCTATCATGTTGGGAGTAATCTGACTACCCTTCATAATACCCAACTTAGCCTCCATATCCTCACGTTCCGACTTCTTCAGGCCGTAGTAATTGATAGTGCTCACACGCGGGCGCAGTGCAAGGTTGAGAGCAAGATAAATGGTGTCACCAATTATCGAGTCGGCAGAGATAGTCACCTTGGAGAATAGTCCGTGACGCCAATAGCGCTTCACAGCCTCGGTGATTTCGCTACCAGGCACACTGATTTGCTGTCCCACTTGAAGTCCAGAAAGGCCGGTGAGCATATAATCCTCATAGCCCTCCACTCCATGCACGTTGATACCTCCAATGATACATGAACGTGGAGTTCCGGCATAAGAGATATCGGGATTAACGATTTTCTCCTGTGCCATGGCAGTAGAGCATAAGCCAAGCACCATCAAGAGTGCCACCACCTTATTAATAATATATATTCCTACAGAATTTTTCATTCTTTTATATTGAGTACGAATCTTGAGTGTCTATGTATTATTCTTCGTTTTCCACTTGGTCCTCTGTCTTGCCGAATCGGCGTTGTCTCTGCTGATAGTTGGCAATAGCTACATGAAGGTCCTCCACGTTGAAGTCTGGCCAATAGGTATCGCAGAAATAGAGTTCAGAGTATGCTATTTGCCAGAGCAGATAATTTGAAATACGCAGTTCGCCACCTGTGCGGATGAGCAGTTCGGGGTCTGGCATAAAGTTAGTCACCATGTGCTCGTCGAGTGTCTTTTCGGTAATATTGTCGATATCGAGCTTACCGTCCTTGACAAGTTGTGCTATCTGTTTTGTGGCATTAGTAATCTCCCATCTCGACGAATAGCTTAACGCCACCACCAATGTCATCTGTGAATTGGCTATAGTTTTCACCTCCAAGTCATGCAGTTTTTTCTGCACATTGGAGGGCAGCCTTTCCACATCGCCAACGACACGGAATCTCACATTGTTCTTCATGAACATCTCGTCCTCGAGTGATGCCAACACAATTCCCATCAGAGCTGCAATCTCATCCTCGGGACGATTCCAGTTTTCTGTTGAGAATGTATAGAGAGTGAGGTACTTCACTCCCAGGAGTGTACACTCCGACGTAATACGTCTTACAGCATCCACACCAGCCTGATGGCCATAGCTACGCTCCTTACCTCTTTTAGTTGCCCAGCGCCCGTTGCCGTCCATAATGATGGCGATATGCTCTGGTATTCGAGTCATGTCCAATTTCTTATCCATATCAATAATTATCGTTGTTACACGTTTTACACTTTTTCCATATATCATAGCTCAGAGTGAGCTGCAGAACGCTGAAACTGTCGGTGTTCTTGAAGATTCCCTCGCTCTTTATGCCGTAGGGATCGCACACTCCGTCAATCTTGTCGCTGAATGTGAAATGCATCATCCATTCGAGCGAGGCGTTCACTCTCTGTGCCACCTTGTATTTCACTCCCAGTCCCAGTGGTATGCCTGAAGTGAAGACACTTCCCGCAGGGGTCTTGACATTGGTGAATCCAAGTCCTCCTGTGATGTAGGGAGTAAGTGGCACCGCTCCCCGATATTCATGTCCTGTACCATAGGGCCAAAAGTTATACTCATACTTCATCACCACATCCACCATCGAGTTGTTGAAGTCGAGCTGCTTGTCCTGGTATTCAGGATAATAGGTTTTCAGTTCTGTTCCTGTCCCCTTTATTTTGCCAAACCCAATATTCATTGACAATGACGAGCGTGGATTTACCCTGTAGCGCGCCATTAGCGAGAACATCGGTTGCATGTTCTTGGTGATGCTGCCACTCAAGTCGCCCTGATAGGCTGCCAGACCGATACCCGCTCCTATTTCCGCCCTGTATTCCGGTTCATATTGAGCGTAGTTGGCCACCGTAATAAGCAACATAAGGATTATGGCCGTCAGTCTGCCCATCCCACTTTGTTGAGCTTTCCTTTCCATACTTTACCAGTACCGCCGCATATAATCCACAGATAGCCGTTTTCGTCGGCAAATGCAGTGAATGATGTTATTGATGAATCCAAGCCACTTGGTAGTGTCACGTCTGTTGACTCCAACCACGAGAATCCATAGTCAATACTCTTGCGCAATACGTCGAATGCAGTGTCTTTACATTCTCCAATACCTGCACCGCCAAAGGCATATAATGCCTTGTTGTAATTGACAACAGTGAGATTATCCAATCTTGGGAGGAAACCACTGTCCCATGAGCTGTATGTCACTCCCGACCAAGCATTCTCCTTGGCGCCAGATGTTTTTTCTACTATCTTGGAGATTACCACAGCCGTAGAATCGGCAGGATAAGCATCAAGGTCGCGATTGCCTGTAATCAACACACACTCCGCATTAGGCACACTCGTATAATTGACTGTGCAATATTTGATGTCGCGCGATGGTATCTGACTTCCGAAGTCAACGTCTTCCACTTCCCATGTCAGTCCTCCGTCCTCAGAGCCCATCATATTGCCATCGGCATTGATACCATAAAGAGCCACACTTGACTGAGCCACAAGTCGGGTTATAGGAGCTGACTCAACTATTGTGTCAAAGTTGATGCCATCTATGCTCACCTTAAGATCACTTCCGTCGAGCACATACATTTTCCCGTTGTGAACAACGGTATTTTGCGATGCATTATCATGAAGTGTTCCTGTCTGAGTCCAAGTGCGTCCATCAGAAACAGCTGAACTATACACCAAGGTATTGCCATTATCCACTCCGAGCACATAAAGATTGTCTCCCATCTGGAATCCCCTTATGGAGGTCAGTGAGGCAAACTCTTGCGACACGCCCGTCGTGTTCCATATTGTCTCGTCGCCATCCTGCTTGTGTACATTTACCTTCACGACATAGTCGCGTGAGTATTTTCCGCTTGGAGAATAAACACAAATAGTGCGTGGCTCCGAGAAGTCGAGAGTATCGCTCGACGACACATAATTTGCAGAGTCTGGTTTTTCTATTGATCTAATCACTGCAATACCATTGTTCTTAGTAGAACAGTTGACCAAAATCTTCTTCGCATCGATATTATTAGGGAGCGAATCTACATTATAAATCTCACCTTTGGTCTGATCGATAACAAATTTATACGACGAAAGACTTGTATTCGACTTAACGTAGGTAGAATCCTCACCTGTTGAGGATGTGGTATGAACAGTCATTTCAGCACTTGCTATGCTGAATGCTGTAATAGCTACGTCGTCAGAATAAACAACGTCTTCGTTATCTGAGTTAAGGCAAGATGCCAATAAAGTTACAGCCGCCACAAGCAGCATAAGAGGAGTAAAAAATCTTCTCATCAAATACGTATTTTAGAAATTCAGCTGCAAATTTACGCACAATTCCCGAGAAATCAGCAACTTTTCTAAGAATATTAAGTAAATTATTGATAATTGGCACGTTTTTAAGGTCTATTAGTGGAAAATCTTCCTTTTTTAACTACTAAAAAAGCTGTCTTCCACAAAAATGGAAGACAGCCTGTATTGTTCAAGTTAACAAGTTAGCGATAACCTGCCAACAAGATATTAGAGTTGAGGACCGGCAGCTACAAGAGCCTTACCAGCCTCGTTGCCTGTATATTTCACGAAGTTCTTGATGAAACGTCCAGCGAGGTCCTTAGCCTTCTCCTCCCACTTGCAAGCGCAATCGTATGTGTCGCGTGGGTCGAGGATAGCGGGATCCACTCCAGGAAGCTCTGTAGGAACA
>JALFCW010000070.1 GCA_022771625.1 Prevotella sp. | reverse complement strand
TGTAGCTATGAGGGAATACCCCAAAAGCAGTATCAGGACTATTATCAAAGTCATCATAACTAATACACTATATCGTTTTCAATGTGCAAAGATAATAATCTTTAGGTAAAAACCATAAAAAAAAGCAACTTTTTTATTGCTTTTAACGGAAATTTAACATAAATGAAAAATGAAGAATAATAAATGAAGTGTATTGCATTTATCAATAACTCCCCCTCCCCTCCACGCGGCGTTGGCGCCTGGAGGGGAGGGGGAGAAAAAAAAGTGCAATTTTGATAGGGCTTATGCCCTATCCTATGTTATGTCGCCCTTTCAGGGCTATACCCAAAAGGAGCTATCCTCCGAAGTTGTCGTACATAATCGACTCGGGCTCCACGCCTAATGAGTCGAGCATACCTACGACAGCCTTTGACATCGGACCGGGACCGCACATGTAGTACTCGATATCCTCGGGAGCCTCGTGGTCCTTCAGATAAGTGTTGTACATCACCTGATGCACGAATCCTGCTGTGTATTTCACTCCTGCTGCATCGGCAGCGGGGTCTGGACGGTCGAGTGCCAAGTGGAAGTGGAAGTTGGGATATTCCTTCTCCAGTCCGAGGAAATCGTCGAGATAGAACACCTCGTTCAGTGCTCTCGCACCATAGAAATAGTGCATCTCGCGGTCGGTAGTGTGCAGAGTCTTTGTCATGTGCATAATCTGCGCACGCAACGGAGCCATACCGGCACCACCACCTACCCATATCATCTCCTTCTTCGAGTCGAAGTGAGGATGGAAATCACCGTAAGGACCGCTCATCACCACCTTGTCACCCGGTTTGAGGGTGAAGATGTATGAAGAAGCGATACCCGGATTAACCTCCATGAATCCGCTACGGTCGGGCTTAAACGGCGGAGTGGCGATACGCACTGTCAACATAAACACGTCACCCTCGGCAGGATAGTTGGCCATAGAGTATGCACGGATGGTAGGTTCGGTGTTCACGCACTTCAGCGGGAACAGTCCAAACTTCTGCCATGCGGGCAGATACTCGTCGCCGATAAGGCTCTTGTCGATGTCCTTGTCGTAGTCGATAGAGAATGCGGGAATCTTGATCTGAGCATACGACCCCGGCAGGAAGTCCATGTGCGCACCCTTAGGCAACTGCACCTTAAACTCCTTGATGAACGTAGCCACGTTCTTGTTGGATATCACCGTACACTCATATTCCTTCACACCGAGCACGCTCTCCGGCACTCGTATGTTCATGTCGCTCTTCACCTTGCACTGGCATCCCAGTCTCCAGTGGTCCTTTATTTCCTTGCGTGTGAAGTGAGGCTTTTCAGAGTCGAGAATCTCGCCTCCTCCCTCAAGCACCTGCACCTTACACTGTCCGCAAGACGCCTTACCTCCACAAGCCGAAGGCAGGAAGATACCGTTCTCGTTGAGCGTAGTCATCAGGCTTGAGCCCTGTCCCACCGAGATGGTTCTGTCTCCGTTGATAGTAATGTTCACGTTGCCGCTTGGCGAAAGATACTTCTTAGCCACGAGCAGCAGAATGACGATGAGCAGAATCACTGTGAGAAACGCTCCTATGCTTACCAATATAAACATAATCTTCTATCCTCCTTATTTTTAGATTTTTAGACCTGAGAAGCACATCATAGCCATAGCCATGAGTCCTACTGTGATAAATGTGATACCCAATCCCTGCAATGGTTTAGGCACGTCGCTATATTCCATTTTTTCGCGTATTGCACCCATGGATATGATGGCGAGCGTCCATCCGAGTCCTGAGCCCAATGCATATACCAGTGCGTCGATCACGCTGCCGATATACTGCGAGTTGGATGGGTCGAGATTAATTCTCTGCTGCATAAAGAGCGAAGCACCCATGATGGCGCAGTTCACTGCAATCAGCGGAAGGAAGATACCGAGTGCTGCATATAGCGAGGGTGAATATCTCTCAACGATCATCTCCACAAGCTGCACGATACCAGCGATGACAGCGATAAAGAGGATGAAACTCAGATAAGACAGGTCAACGCCCTCCACGAGGCAGTCAGGACCTAAGATCTTGGTCTGCAGCAGATAGTCCACCGGGACAGTCACCATGAGCACGAAAGTCACGGCGAGTCCAAGTCCGAGTGATGTCTTCACGTTCTTCGACACTGCCAGGAACGAGCACATTCCCAGGAAGAACGCGAATATCATGTTGTCCACGAATATGGATCTAAAAAACAGATTTATCATCGTATTTATTTTTAATTTCTAATTCCCATATTACTATTATTTCTCTTTATAGAACCACGCCCTGTGCACCCAGATGACGCATCCCAATAGGATGAGGGCCATGGCAGGCATAGTCATCATACCGTTGTTTACATATCCCCAGTCATACACGGCGTCGGGCAGGATTTGGAATCCGAGGAGCGAGCCTCTTCCGAGGAACTCCCTCACTCCACCCACGATAACGAGAATCATGGCATATCCCAGTCCGTTGCTCACACCGTCGATGAAGCTGGGCCACGGTTTGTTCATCATTGCGAAAGCCTCAAGTCGTCCCATCAGGATACAGTTGGTGATGATAAGACCCACATACACCGAGAGCTGCACGCTCACGTCGTAGGCGAAAGCCTTGAGAATCTGACTTACGATAGTCACGAGCGCCGCAACAACCACCAGCTGCACCACGATACGTATTCGCATAGGTATTGTCTTGCGTATGAGAGATATGATCACGTTTGCAAAAGCAGTGATTACCGTCACCGCCAGTCCCATCACTATAGCCGGTTTGAGTTGGGCTGTCACAGCGAGGGCGGAACAGATACCGAGCACCTGCACCAGAATAGGATGGTCGAGATTCAACGGATTGTTGAACACTTCCTTATTCTCTTTAGAAAACAATTTACTCATAGTCCATTCCTCCTTATTTCTTTAGATAAGTTATATACTTTGCAAAGCAGTCCTGCAGCATGAGGCTCACGCCGTCGGATGTCAGTGTGGCACCCGTCACTGCGTCACACTCCGACGCGGGGTTCTTCACGTCCGACTTCTTCTTCACGGCGATGGCAATCTCCTTGCCGTCGGCGGCAAACACCTTCTTTCCCTTAAACTGGTCCTGCCAAGCCTTACTGTCCTTGATTTCGGCACCCAGTCCGGCAGTCTCACTGTCGTGGTTGAAATATGCTCCAAACACGGTGTTCTTGTCCTCGTCGAGGGAGATATATCCCCAGATGGGGCCCCATAGTCCCATACCATACACAGGTATCATATACTTAGTCTTTCCGTCCACCTCGCATACATACACAGCGAGTTTTCCGGCCTTATAGTCAGCACTGTTGAGCTTGAAAGCAGCCTTTTCGCCGCCCTGCTCTCCAGCCTCAATCACCTGGGCGTTGGCATCCACAATCATGTCAGCCTTAACGACCTCCTTATATTTCTCAGCCGACTCCACGTCACCGAGTTCGCGGATATTGAGAGCTGCAAGAATTTGCTTTTTCTTGTCGAGCGCCACATTCACGTCCTGCATCGGTTTGAGAGCCTGGAATATATATGCGAGCAGGAAGGCCACAATCACCACCAGCACCGCACTATATATAATAATGTAGGAATTCTTATTTGTATTCATCTTCAACTTTCAATCTTTCAATCTTTCAATCTTCAACCTTCATTCTCTTCGCTCTCTTCTTCACATTAGCCTCCACCACATAGTGGTCGATGAGCGGAGCCATCATATTTCCGAAGAGGATAGCCAGCATCATACCCTCGGGGAATCCGGGATTCATCACGCGGATGATTACCGCCAGCGCACCGATGAGGAATCCGTAGATCCACTTACCGCAGTCAGTACGTGCACTCGTCACGGGGTCGGTAGCCATAAACACCGCACCGAAGGCGAAGCCACCATACACCAAGTGCTCATACCATGCTATCGACTGTCCTGTCTGCTCGAAGATGAAAGCCACGAGACTGCCACCCACCACCACGCTGAGCATAGTGCGCCATGAAGCAATACCCGTCCAGAGCAATATCACCGCACCGATGGCGATGGCGATGACACTAGTCTCACCGATACTTCCCGGGATGAATCCGAAGATAGCGTCCTGCAGCGATGCCGTCACGTTAGTGCCAGCGGCAAGTTGTCCGAGCGGCGTAGCCTGAGTGAATGTGTCGGGCAGTGTGTTTCCCAGCCCGAAGATAGAGTCCTGAGCCACCCACACCGTGTCGCCGCTCATCTTCGTAGGATAAGAGAAGAAGAGGAACGCGCGCGCCACGAGAGCCACGTTGAAGATGTTCATACCCGTACCGCCGAAGATTTCCTTGCCGAAGATCACAGCAAAAGCCACAGCGATGGCAATCATCCATATCGGGCAACCCACAGGCACAATCATCGGGATGATGATACCCGACACGAGATAACCCTCCTGGATTTCCTCGCCCTTCCATTGCGCCCATGCAAACTCGATACCGAGTCCCACGATGTAGCTCACAATAATCTTGGGCAGCACCTCGAGCACTCCATAGAAGAACACCTCGCAGAAACTGGCAGTGGCGAGTGTGCCGGCAGCCAGATAATTCTGATAGCCCACATTATACATTCCAAAGAGCAGGGCGGGCAGCAATGCAATCACCACCATACTCATTATTCGCTTCGAGTCAATCGCATCGTGGATATGCACACCGCTCTTTGCCGTGTCGTTGGGCACGTAGAGGAATGTCTCAAATCCGTCGAACACGCTGCGAAAGGCGTGAAGCTTACCGTCCTTCTCGAAGTTCGGCTTTATCTTATTGAGATAATTTCTTAAAAAACTCATTTCAATATCAATTTTCAATTTTCAATCTTCAATTTTCAATCT
>JALFCW010000090.1 GCA_022771625.1 Prevotella sp. | reverse complement strand
TATGGCAATATCTCCGAAGTAACGGGTAAGACACGCCATGACCACTCCCTCAATATTGAAGTGGGATTGACTCTGAATATCGGTAAGTCGAAATGGAAAAAGGAACCCGATGTACAGGGCATTCAGGAGATGTATCAGATGGAAATCGATGCACTGAAAGCCACGATAGAAGATCTTGAAAATAATAACGATTAAGCGCAAAGCGCTTAATCGTTATAACCTGCAGTTATCTCGCATATCTTGATAATAACGTTCATTGCCTTCTCCATCGACTGGATACTTACGAATTCGTAAGGTCCATGGAAGTTGACGCCTCCGGCAAAGATGTTGGGGCAGGGTAGCCCCTTGAAACTCAGTTGGGCACCGTCGGTACCTCCACGTATCGGTTGTACCTTCGGACGAACACCACATTCCTGCATAGCCTTCAGTACGATGTCTATCACATGCATGTTAGGCTCTATCCTCTCCTTCATGTTGTAGTACTGGTCCTTGATTTCGCACTCCACCGTACCCTCACCGTATTTCTCGTTCATCTTCTTTGCACATTCAGCCATCAGTCGCTTGCGTGCCTCAAACTTGTCGCGGTCGTGGTCGCGGATGATGTAGGAGAGTTGTGCCTTTTCGGTATTGGCGTTCATTCCGAGCAAGTGGAAGAATCCCTCGTAACCCTCGGTTGTCTCGGGAGTCTCGTCGGCAGGAAGCATAGATGCCAGTTCCACAGCAAGTCGGTTGGCATTGATCATCTTACCCTTGGCATATCCTGGGTGCACACTCACTCCGTGGATAGTAATTTTCGCACTGGCAGCATTGAAGTTCTCATATTCCAATTCTCCCAAGTCGCCACCGTCCATGGTGTATGCCCATTCACATCCAAATCGCTCCACGTCAAAGTGATGGGCACCCATACCGATTTCCTCGTCGGGATTGAATCCCACGCGTATGTCGCCATGCTTAATCTCCTTGTGGTCGCGCAGATAGCACATGGCCTGGATAATCTCGGCAATACCCGCCTTGTCGTCGGCACCGAGCAGAGTGTGTCCGTCGGTTACGATAAGGTCCTCACCCACATGCTTAAGCAGTTCAGGGAATTTCTTCGGCGACGACACTATACCCTCCGAGAGTAGAATGTCACTACCGTCGTAGTTGTTCACGATATGTGCCTTGATATTCGCTCCCGAGCAGTCGGGGCTGGTGTCATAATGACTGATAAATCCGATGGTTGGCACTTTCTGCTTGCCCATGTTGGATTTCAGTGTAGCATAGAGATAGCCCTTGTCGTCGAGCTTTACATCCTCAAATCCCTCGCGCACCAGTTCCTTCTTAAGATACTCGGCAAACACGAGTTGTTTGTCGGTACTGGGGACAGTGTCACTATCCTCAGCCGACTGTGTGTCAAACTTAGTGTAGTTTAAAAATCTTTCGGTTATATCCATGTTATATATGTTATTTTCGCCACAAAGATACGTATTTTTGCAGACATGGCAAAATATTTTGCAATTTATTTTGTATTAAGAAGAAAAAGTGTTATATTTGCAGCCGATTTTGATACAATATGTCAACAAAACTAATAATTATATGTCAAGACAAAAGAAATTCATTCTGGATGAAAACCAGATTCCCGAGCAGTGGTATAATATTCAGGCCGATATGGTCAACAAACCATTGCCACCGCTTAACCCCGCAACTCACGAGGCTCTCACCGCAGACGACCTCAGTCATATCTTTGCCGCAGAGTGTGCCAAGCAAGAGCTCGATATGGAGCACGCTTGGATCGACATCCCCGAGGAGGTGAGGGATAAATATAAGTTCTATCGCTCCACTCCGTTGGTGCGTGCCTACGGCCTTGAGGAGGCTCTCGACACTCCGGCACATATCTATTTCAAGAACGAGAGTGTCAATCCCCTCGGAAGTCATAAGATAAACTCCGCCCTGCCTCAGTGCTACTACTGCAAGCAGGAGGGCACAACCAATGTCACCACAGAGACAGGTGCCGGTCAGTGGGGAGCAGCCCTTTCCTACGCCGCCAAGATATTTGGTCTTGACGCTGCCGTATATCAGGTGAAGATTACGATGGAGCAGAAACCCTATCGCTCGTCTATTATGCGCACATTCGGAGCTGCCGTCACTGGTTCTCCGTCCATGTCAACGCGTGCAGGAAAGAATATCCTCACTGTCGATCCCACTCACCCTGGTTCGCTCGGTACGGCAATCTCCGAGGCAGTTGAACTAGCCACTACCACTCCGCATTGCAAATACACCCTGGGTTCGGTGCTCAGTCATGTAACCCTACATCAGACAGTCATCGGTCTTGAGGCCGAGAAGCAGATGGAGATGGCAGGCGAATACCCCGATATTGTGATTGCCTGCTTCGGCGGTGGTAGTAACTTCGGCGGATTGGCATTCCCCTTCATGCGTCATAATATCATCGACGGCAAGACCACCGAGTTTATTGCTGCCGAACCAGCAAGTTGCCCTAAGCTCACGCGTGGTATCTTCCAGTATGATTTCGGCGACGAGGCAGGATATACACCGCTCATTCCTATGTTCACGCTTGGTCACGATTTCAAGCCTGCCAATATCCATGCCGGTGGTTTGCGCTACCATGGTGCAGGAAGTATCGTCAGCCAACTTATCCGCGACAAGATGATGCACGGTGTTGACATTCCGCAGTTGGAGACATTCGAATCCGGTATCCTCTTTGCCCGCACCGAGGGGATCATCCCCGCACCCGAGAGTTGCCATGCCATTGCTGCCACCATCCGTGAGGCAAAGCGATGCAAGGAGAGTGGTGAGGAGAAGACCATCCTCTTCAATCTCTCCGGACATGGACTTATCGACATGCCGTCCTACGACCGTTTCATCAGTGGCGACTTGCAAAACTATGCCCTCACCGATGCTGAAATTCGCAAGAATGTAAGCGGTTTGGAGCAGATAATCAAGTAATTGGATAATAAAGCAACTATTATATAGTTAAATTCAGTTAAAAATCGCTTGAATATTTGGTGGGTTCAAATATTTGTAGTACCTTTGCACCCGCAAACAAGCGATAGGGCGCTTAGCTCAGTTGGTTCAGAGCGTCTGCCTTACAAGCAGAGGGTCGGGGGTTCGAATCCCTCAGCGCCCACAAAACAAAGCCGTGGTTCATTTGAACCACGGCTTTTCTCTTATGTCGTTGATACCCCGACAACCATTCATTGACTCTGTGATTATTAGATGTTTTACAATGCCTGTTCTAATGTCATAAGAACAGGGTGTTCTAATGTGATAAGAATAGGGTGTTCTAATGTCATAAGAATGGGGTGTTCTAATGTCATAAGAATAGGGTATCCTAATGTGATAAGAATAGGGTATATTAATGTCAAGTGAATAGGGTATTCAGTTCCTGCATTCACAATAGAGTTTAATAAGTGCTAAATAAACTAAATATATTATTAAAATTAGGGCTTGTCTTTTTTTCTTTAATAATTATTTTATAATTTTGCACCGCAAAACTATTTAGGGTAATATATATAGCTTTATAAAGGATAATATACATGGCTATAAAAATAGGAATTGTGTTTAGATTGGTTGTTATAAGTATGTTATTATACTTAACGATTCCCAATTTACATGCGAAGACGAAGGATTCTTCTGATTCGCTTAGTATTGTCGTATATTATCCTTGCGGCTCAAGTAACGTGTCCAATATACCCGGCAATATACCTTCTTTACATAGTTTCATACATCAATTGGATTCTCTTTGTCAGTCACCATCCATAACCCCGGTAGGTTTGTTCGTTACATCATCCACCTCGCCAGAGGGTAGTTTGTTGATAAACAAGACATTGGCACGCAAGAGAAACCAGTCGGTGATAGATTATCTCAACCTTAATTCAGAGAAATTCCGTACCATATCATCCTCGCGGGAATGTAAGTTTCATGAGCATATCACTAACGACAAGTTTGGCAAGATTCATAGTTTTTCCTATCCGTCGATGCGTTATTCCCGAGTGACATTGTTCCTCAATATAGAAAAAGAGGACAGTGCAGAGGTATATGTTGAAAAGCAGCCAGTAGCGGCGGTTGTTGAAGAGCAGCCGGTAGAGATTGTGGAAGAAGCCCCGATGACAACAAACTCCCTTGTCACCCATGACACTGCTGCCAGCATCGCCACCAAGAGCTTTCCCCTCTTTTGGGTAAAGACCAACCTGCTCTACGACCTGCTGACATTCGTGAACGCATCGGTGGAAATCCCATTGACCAAGAACATCACCGCCGAGGCAACTCTCGTTTATCCATGGTGGAGGAACACTTCAAAGCACAAGACAATCCAGATGCGCTATGTGGCGGTTACTCCGAGATATTATTTCAATAATGCCGACAGAAGCTACACCTCGCTCTTCGCCGGACTTACCGTAGGTGGCGGCAAATACGATCTTCAGTGGACGCGCCGCGGAGTGCAAGGTTCGATGTGGCATGTGTCGCCGGTGATAGGTTATTCACATCATATATCCAAGAGATGGAAGATGGAATATTCAGCGTCGGTAGGTTTTGTGCATACGAAATATCAGAAATACACCCAGACATCCGACACTCCCTACGGAGAGATTAAGGTGAAGGACTATCCCTGGGTGTCGAAGGTTCTCAACACCGTATTGCCCACGTCGCTCAACGTGTCGATTGTATATACATTCACAAAATCAAAACAGATAGGTCGTCATGAAGAATAGATACATTATAATATATGTAATATGTTGTCTCGCCATGATGACACTCATGTCGTGTGAGCGCGACCATCTCTACTACCAGACGGTGAGCAGGGACAAGGTGCAGTTTGACATCGACTGGAGCAAAACCAACTTTGCACCGGAGAGTAAGGGATATAACGAGGACAATAAGTTGAATGGTGTCACCATCTTAGCCTTTGACTCAGCAACACACAAACTCGTGACAGAGCTGCCGCCCGACGCCAACTGGAAATCTCCGGTGGTGAGGCTTGCCCCGGGCACATACGACATGATACTGTTCAACGACAGTAGGGAAGAGCTGCCCTCTATACGATTCGATATGGAGTCGCCCTTTGAGGAATTCTCGGCATATACCAATGCCGACACTATATATACCGACCAACCCGAGTATCTCGCCGTGTCGGCAGTGAGAAACGTAAGTTTTCATCCCGAGAAGACAGAATATTATCACGACATGCCCGAGGGATACTACCGTGATTACATCGCGCAGAAGATAAGCACTGTGCAGAAGGCAGTGACGAAGCGAATAAATGTGAAGGTGTATGTAAAGGGGATGAACTACTGCAAGGGTATGCAAAGGTCGTATATCACGGGTCTTGCCAAGTCGGTGAATCTTGTTACGAGGCAACCCAGCAAAGAGGAAGCGGTATATGGTTTTAACCTCGTCAACCGCGAGTTCAGAAGCAGCGACTACACGGAGGCTGTGCTCACCGAATCGTTTAATTGTTTCGGCTTCAACGAGCATAAGATTGGCTCAGACGATAAATTTGAGTTGACCATCAACTTTGTTCTTGTCGATAACTCTATACACACTGTGGAGGCCGATGTGACCGATCAGTTTGAGCAATGGTATGAGGAGCACAAGGTGGATATAGGCATCGACCTCGACCTTGATATTGACGTGAATATGGAGGTAGATCTTCCGCCGGCTGTGGAAGACCCTGTGGAGGCGGGAGGCATGACTCCCGAAACCGTTCCATGGAACGATATCGTTCAGGATATAATACTTTAACATTGATATTTTTTTTCTAACATTGATATTATTAAACCATTATTATTAAATTAAAATTTTTGCAACATGAAAAAATTTGGTTATCTTATGGGTGCTGCCCTGCTCACACTTGGCAGCTGCACAAATGAAATCAACGAAGAAGGTTTTGTAGATAAGGCAAACACAATCTCGTTTAATGCGTATTCTAATAAGACGCGCACTGAAAGTTATTCAAGCGGTGATGTAGATATTAGCGTGATGAAAACTGGTAGTTTTGGTGTTGTAGGTTATAAGAACTCAGACAATAATCTTTATCTCGGTTCTACAACCAAGGCTACAGAGCAGGTATGGAATGAAAAAAAGAATGCTTGGGATTATAAAAATGAAAAAGATAAGAAATACTGGCCTTCAGGTAGTATGGACTTCTTTGCCTATTTCCCTTATTCTGATGGTGGTGCAACATTCGCCACAACAAAGACAGATGCAGCGCCAGTGATGACCATCAAAAGCGATAATGCTAATCAGGATGTCCTTTTCTCGTATATTAAGGATCGCACGCAGACAGATTTAGTACACCTGTATTTCTATCATGCTCTCTCCAAGATTAAGTCTGTAGAGATACAGGTTGCCGCCCCGGATATTGAAGTTTCAGTGTCAAATATTGAAATACTGAACTCATACACTAAAGGTAATATTAAAGTTGATAATACAGGTGTAGCTACTTACAGCAATGGTACCATCCCTCGTTCAGTTGGTTTTTCTACTGCAAAAAAAATAAATTCACAAACAGCAGAGAAAGATAGAGTCCTTTTTGACAACGATGAAAATGCTTATCTCTTTGCTACCAATACCACAGAACACGATAAGGTTAAAGGTACAGGACAAACCATGTGGAATGGAACAAAGGATGCCCTCAATGGAGGCAAATTGTCTGAGAGCAAATTTATTTGCATGAAATTGACAGGTAAGGTAAAACTTCATCATACAGATACTGATACAGATGAATATCTTGTGGGTAGTGCCAGTGATGATGGTGAAATGTATATCCCTTTGCGAGGAAACAGTGCCAATTCTGCAGATATCAGTGAGTTCCTGGCTGGAAGACGTTATATTTACAAGATTGTCATGTCAAGCAACGTGGGTTATAAAGATAATGGTGACCCAATTATGCTCTCATATATAAAATTTGGTGTGAACCAAGTATATGGATGGAGTGACGTCATCGTCACCATCAACCTCTAAGTACATTGCAAGATTAGATGAAGCTGTACCATACGATAACCCTATTATCGCTCTCCTTACTGCTGCTCGTCAGCTGTAAGGAGGCGGATGATATATCCGGGGATGATGTCCCCGGATATTCACCCGTCATGGTATCTGCTGCGCCTGTGTCTCCATTCACGAGGGGATATGTGGCAAATGGGATGTATGACAACTTCAAGGTGTTTGCAGCTGCGGAAAAGGATGGAGCACAGACAGTGGCGATGAATGGTTATGAGGTGAATTTCGTGGCTGACGACTGGTCGTATGTCAACGACAGCCAACATTTGGTGTATTGGAATCCGAATGCCGACAGTTATCTGTTTACGGCAGGAGCTCCTATCGATGCAGTCACGGATATAAATGCCACTTCGATGACATTAAGTTTGAAGAACAACACGTCGGGTAGCGTTATGGCTGCAGAACCGCTGAAGATAATGAATGGCTCTGATGATTTCGGCAAAAGAGTCAACCTCCGTTTTGCTTATGCACATAGCAGGGTATGTGTGGCTTTCAAAAAGGAAGGTACTAAAGATATGACGATTTCAGACATCAAACTTACTCCCGATGCAGCCATCGCATCGAAAGCAACCCTTAGATATTCCTATGACTGGAGCACAGACACACCAACAGCCACACAGCAGGTGAACACCACGGAAACAAGTGCTGAGGCTTTTAGTTTTGAAGATGTGACAATCCCTGCTAGCAACACCTCCGATGCCGTGACCTCCGCTACATATTATTATTGTGTGCCCGATGCCACCAACACAAATCAGTGGCAGGTGTCGCTCAAATGTAACGGAGATACAAAGCAGGCATCGTTCGTGAACAGTGAGACATGGCAGAGTGGCAAGAACTACATCTACGTGTTCTCCATCTCAGAGCAAGGTACCAAGCTCATCAATGTCATTACGCAAGACAACTTCTTCGACTGCAATGATATTGAGTCAGGAGGCGAGTTCTCTAACAAAGGCATGACCGAATAGCAATAAGAAGAAATACGAAGATAAAAGAAAATAAAAGGAGATAAATGAAGATTAAAGGAGATATAGGACGTATGTTTAAACCAACCTTTGGCATTATCCTGTCAGCACTGTCATTGTTCTCTTCGTGCAATGAAGAGCAGATGGTGTCCGATTCCGTTAGGCGACTGAACATCACCTTCGCCGACGAGCAGACAAGAAGCTCATGGAATGACAACACAGACGCCGAAGGGGGCAAGGTAAGCTATATCTGGGATAACAGTGATAACATGCTTACTGCCATAAAGCATGACAGCAAGTATGTGCCGTTCTATGAGTCGATGTCTTCTGCTGCCGCTTATTATTCGAAAACAAGGTTTGAGACCGTAGATGAGGCTAAGTCGAAGATAAAACTGCAGACCGTCAGCGGAGTGAAGTATGATTTCAACTCGGAAAACAACCAGTACCTCTACCCCGTTTCTGCAGGCGACAACATGTATTTATGCCACCCGATAAATGAAGATAACGCCGCCGAATACAAAGCCACCGTCAATAGCAGTTCCGCTGCTGTGCAAGTCGATTTCTCTCTGCCCTCGACATTCTCCTACAATAATCTCGTCAACGACCTCAGCGCATGGAAGGACTATTCCTACGTATATACCTCCACCACATTGCAGTCGGTGGATGACAATGCCGTTGTTGCCAATGCCTCTCATTTCAACTCCGCCTGTGCCATCATCCGCTTCAACATAACCAACAGCACAACATCCGACATAACCATATCCAGTATCAAGATGGAATCTGATGATGGATTGAAGATATTCCCCAATAAGCTAAGATTTGAAGACGGCACTATTTCAGAGCAAGACGACAAAACAGGATATTACAACAAGCTTACCACCAGTATCAACCAAGTGACGATACCGAGGAACGACAGAGGCAAATTCTATAACCTCTGCTTCCCCCTCGACGGCAATTTCAACGGTGTGCCGCTGAAGTTCACCATCGACACCAACTACCTCACCTACCAGCTCCGCCTCAATACAGGCGAAAGCACAATCAGCAAGTTTGAGGCAGGAAAGATATACACCTTCAACTTCTCATTGGAGGAAAAGGCAGTGCGCCTGAACACTATCGACATCTCGCAATGCACCACCTATAACGTAGATAACACGGAGTCGATAGAGATAATTGTGTCCCCAAATGTAATATGGGAACAGACGGGAATCAACAGTTCGCAGATGGTATTCGTGAGTCTCGGTATGACCACCACCATCGACGGCCAGGAATACGATGTGCTTTGGGCAACATGCAATCTCGGTGCCAAGGAAGCTATCGAGACAGGATTCCTGTATGCATGGGGAGAGGTGGACAGGAAAAACGACAGTCGATATTCGCCCGCTGGTTATAAGGGTACAGCCAACTCCGACATTTCAAACACCCAGCATGATGCCGTGAAATATTCACTTGGCGAGGGTTATTGGATGTGGGTAACCCCAACGAAAGAGATGTGGGAGCAGTTGATGACGGAATGCACGTTTACATGGAAGCCCGTACAGAAGGTGGATCAAGGGGGAGGCGGTGAGGAAAACCTCGACTTCGATGCCTCGGTATGGGAGGTGAAAAAATATGGTGCCGACAATAAGGTCGAGGGTGTTATCTATCTTCCTATCACCGGTTATGCCGGTCTTGATAAGAAAGACAATACATATAAGAAGGTGAACACGGCAAGATGCTGCTACTGGACATCCACACCGTGCTCGTATGCGGCAGGAGCCACTGAAAAAGCATGGGCCTTCCACACTGTTTATAAAATCGACCCCAATAACTCCAGCATAGGTCAAATGTCTCAGGCTAAAATCGAGGGATGTGAGAGATACAACGGCTTTGCCATCCGACCTGTGCTGCTGAGACAGAAACAATGACAACTTCATGACGATTAAGCGCAACTATATGAAATACATATATTTAATGATTACAACCTTGGCATTTGCATCGTGCACATCCGACATTATCACCGATGGCGGCAGGATTCCCGTCGAGATTGTTGTTGAGGCAACCTCATTTGAGGAGACGGTTCAGGATGTGTCAACACGTGCATCTGTCAACGCTGGTATCACCACTACGTTTGTTGCAGGCGACGATCTGGGCATTTTTGTGGTAGATGCCGTAGGCAACATAATCGTGAACAATCTGAAATATGTGATTACAAAGACAGGTCATGCCTACCCGGTAGATGATGACGGAAATATCATTGCGTCAAAAATCTATTACGATACATCGTACAAGATTTTCGCCTATGCGCCATACGACGCAGTATACGACGGATGCAATTCCGTTACAGAGATAACCGACCGCTACAAGTCGCTTTATGATACAAAATATGCCGACCAATCGACAATTGACAGATACAATGCCGCCGACCTCTTGGTATGCTCCTCACCCACATGGACATCGCCAAGGCTGAAACTAACGTTCAGCCACGCAATGAGTCTGCTGAAAATATTCTATAATGGCGACTATACGGAACTGACCGTAGATAAACCTGTATCGCTCAACCAGATGTATAAGCGCGACGGAACGAGCACCTACCGCTACATCATGCTCCCGCAAAACGAGATGATGGTATATGGCACAGCAGTGTCGAAGACAACGGGTGGTGAGGGCACCGCCCCTATCAACGCCTATTCCTACTGGCAGATAAAGGTTGACATGAAAGAAAATCATTCGACGTATGTGACTGTATCCTCCCAACCCACAGAGTCGTATAAGACAGCTGGTGTGGATATGGGATTTCCCTCGGGATGTATATGGGCGGCATATAACTTAGGGTCGGAGAGTGCAGCCGAGCAGACGACGCGAGGCGGAAAATGGTATGATGCCTACGGAAATGAGAAGACCAACTTGATGTCGAGTGAACTGCATAAGAGTTTCGACAGGGGCGACTATTATTCCTGGGCAGAACTCTACTCGAAATACGAGAAGCCTGCAATGCTTTTCAACGAAGACGGAAGTGTAAAGGCGGTGGGAGATGGCTTAACCACAAACTCAAGTGGCGTCACCTCTACAACACCGTTAGTGCAAGGGTCAAAAAAAGGGTATTATCCTGAAACATACATCGACCGAACATATTCTTATGCCCAGATTGACGGCACTATAGCGGGTACAGAGCATGATGTAGTGAGAAAAGAGCTATGGAAGGGTGAATGGCGTATTCCTAATGAAAACGAGGTGGACGAACTGATGCGCAACTGCGACATCTCGGTTTATGACTGGTATTATGAGGACAACGTGAGATATGCTTCATGGATTGCAGAAAAGGAAAAGGGAAAATATGTCAACCTCCATGCCAACAACTCGGAGTTTTACGGCACTGACAATGTCAGACCCTACCGATATTTAGTTACGATATTCAAGTTTAAGAGCAAGATTAATGGGGAGGTGTTATATATGCCTGGCGGCACATGGAGCGACTGGAGCATTGGTGAACTTGCCTGCAGGTCGCGCGACCATAATGGCAAATACTCAAGCGAGAAATACAGCTCCGACTATGGCGGCATGTACTATTTCGCCTCCTCTGCATCACACGACCATATCGACTGCGCCAGCTATATGGAGATGGAAACAAAACTGACGGTAGATGACGCAGGCAAGATAACAAATGTTGAAGCTATTCCAAAGAGTTCTGTATATACAGACAAAGACGGAAACAAAATCACTTTGATGGGTCTTACCCAAAACGGTCACCGATATACGGGCATGCTGATCCGACCAGTGTATGGCGGAAAGAACTGGAATACTAACACCGCGACACGGTCGAAAATATTCATTAACGTAGAGTAAGGATGAAGAAACTGGTTTATATCATATTATGCGTGATGCTCATGGCATGCAACGATGACATATACTTGTCGTCTGACTTTGCCGTGGGTCATGCCATGAGGTTTGAAGTGACTGTTGAAGACCAACCGCAGACAAGGGGCGAAGTGCTCAACGTGAACGACAATGAAGTGACCCGCGACTTCAAGAAGGGTGACTCCTTCGGCCTTTTCATCATCGACGGCAACAATGAGTTTGTGGGGCAGATAGACGGTAAGAATGCCAAGAACATCAAACTCACCACTCCCGACGGCAAGGCATGGAACCTCGAATCGGAAATCACCAAGGTAGTTCACAAACTTGGTTATCGCTATGTGGCTTATTATCCTTATTCCGCAGACTTCGACAACTGCGCAAGCCCTGCCGACATACAAAAACGCCTGACTGCTCCCGCCGATGACCAGAGCGCGCAGGCAGCCACCGACTGGATGTACACCGAACCCACCGACCCGCAGACGAATGCCGTGACAACCTTGGTATTCAAGCACAAATACGCCAAGATAGACATCTATCACTCGTTTACCCAGGATCATACCTGCAATTGGGCGTCGATGTACAAGTTTACCAAGACCGTGGATGAAAACAAGGTGGAGCACTATCGCTATATCCTCAACTCTCCATCTCTTCAGACATTGTCAATAAACGGCAAATACACCATTGGCGACAAATATACCGGCATCAAGGAATTTTCCTACAACTGCCCTGATATTAAGGTGGAAAATGGTCGCCATGCCATCGTCTATACCTATCGTATGGATGAGCGCTGTGCCATAGATCTCGGTCTTCCGTCGGGAGTGAGATGGAGTCCTATCAATCTCGGTGTGGAGAGCAGTAATTGTATGGCCGACACCTATATGTCCGACTCAGAGATAGCCGCAGCCATCAACAAGCTCGGCAAGCGATTGGCATGGGGAGAGCTCTTCGAGAAGGACTCCTACACCTTAGGCACGTATATAGATGGCTCATGGAACATCATGCCTTCGGACATTACCGAGACGGTATATGACGCAGCCAAGCAGTTGTGGGGAGGTCATTGGTCGATGCCCAGCGCGGCAGACATCAACGAGCTGATTGCCAATACCGATGAGGTGAGTCGGGTGACTATCCACAGTGATGAGATAGGCAGAGATATCAACAAAATAACACTCCGCAGCAAGATAAACGGCAAGGAGATTACATTCCTGACCAATGGTTATATGAATGGCTCAAATATCGGAAACCCCACGTCTTTGTATTATATGTCGGCCAGCAGGACGTCGTATGCAGGAAATTACACCTCACTCTATTCGCCTACGCAAACTTCCAATATCTACCGCCCGTATGGCTGCTGCATCCGTCCCGTGCTGAAGGAACTCTACATCTATCCCGATGACAAAAAGAAAGACATCATCGTAAGGCATATCGACGCCCTTGCCGTTGACCTTGGCATCACCAAAACAGTGACAGAGACTATCAACGGAGTGGAGCAGGAAGTGACCTATAAACTTCTGTGGAGCCCTTTCAACTATGGAGTGGAGTCGAAGGTTGACTTGAAGACATACAATGGTGCGCCTATTAACGAGGATTATTATATTTCATTGTGTAAGAAGAATCTCGGTATGCGCCTTGCATGGGGAGATACAGAGGAACCTGCATCATTCCATAAGCCGACATACAATAACAGTGCCATAGGAAATAAATATGATTGGGTAATCGCAAACAACGACAAGGATTCAAGAAACCTATTAAAGGAAGACGATATCGTTCAGCTTAATTGGCCATCAGGATGGTATATACCGACAGCCCGTGATTTTGAATTGCTTATTGCAAATGTAACCATCACGAAAGAAACAATCGATGGACATAATTGGTTTCGACTGACAGGGAAGAACGACTATTCGGACGATAGCATACTTATACCAGCCACCAATTATATTGACAATAAGGATAATAAGGAATTTTGGGGCTCAGATGTATATTTACAGAGTTGTACCATAGGACCATCTGGTAACGAACCCAAACAATATGCCTTAAATATTACTAGTGAGGGAAAAGCATATCTCGCTCCAGGAGCCGGACGTGCCACCGGCCTCATGATCCGCCCCGTAAAATACGTCCGGGTGCAAAAATAATTTCGACAGGCTTGGTAGGGTAGCTCAATGCGGCTATTGCAAATAATATATATTTCTTCTCCTTTTTTACTTGATTTAACAAAAAAAATATTACCTTTGCACCCGAATTGATAAAAAATGAGCAAAATAAATGAAAAAGAACGTGATTAATCGACTATTTAAGGCATCAATGAAGGGTGGACTTTCATTGCTGATGTTGATGAGTGTGGCAACCGTAAAAACCTATGCACAGAATATCCAGGTGCATTATGACTTCGGCCGACATCTCTATTCTTCAGAGCAGAGCGACAGACAGAAGTTGACAGTGACATACGAGACATTCAAGGCCGACAAACTCGGTTCGTGGTTTTACTTTGTGGATCTCGACCTTCGCAGTAATGGAGCCAGTGGAGCATATACCGAGGTGAGCCGCGAATTTAATCTCGGAAGCAAGTCGCCATTTGCCGCACATGTAGAGTTTAACGGTGGACTTAATCTCTACGGCAGTTTTCAGAATGCCATCCTCGTAGGTCCTGCATATAATGGTCATTCAGCCGACTATAGTAAGACGTGGAGCGTGCAACTCCTGTATAAGCAGTGCCTCAAGGGCAAGGACAATAAGGCATTGGCAGGTGTGCAGCTCACAGGAGTGTGGGGTATTAACTTCGGCGGTGGAAAGTGGACATTCTCGGGATATGCCGATTTCTGGACAGGATATATCCCCAAATGGGATGCCAATGGACAGAAGAAGGGATTGCTTATCCAATCCGAGCCCCAGTTGTGGTATAATATCACCAAGAATTTCTCTGTGGGTACGGAGTTTGAGATCTCCAACAACTTCATCTATCCCACATGCGAAACCACCAAGACATTCTATTTCAATCCTACCCTCGGAGTGAAATTCAACCTTTAATAGTGTTTGGCTATTTATAGTCAATAAGCAAGAAAAAGCGAGATTTATTTGGTTGTCTTGGAATAAAGTAGTAACTTTGCAGCTTGAAAATCAGAATATAAGATGAAAATAGGATTTGACAACGAGAAATACCAGACGATTCAGTCGGAGCATATCAAGGAGAGAATATCCCAGTTTGACGGTAAGCTTTACCTCGAATTGGGAGGCAAACTGTTTGACGACCATCATGCCAGTAGGGTGCTGCCGGGATTCCAACCCGACAGTAAGTTGCGAATGTTTCAGAAGATCAGCGACAGCATTGAGATTGTGATTGTGATCAGTGCCGCCGACATCGAGAAGAACAAGAAGCGTGCCGACCTTGGCATCACCTATGATGAGGACGTACTCCGATTAAGGGGCGAATTTCAGGGACGTGGCTTTATGGTTGGTTCTGTGGTCATCACCCACTATAACGGTCAACCGGCTGCAATTGCCTTCCGTCAGCGTCTTGAGCGCGACGGCATAAAGACCTATTGCCATTATCTCATTGAGGGTTATCCCCACAACGTGGCACTCATTGCCTCCGACGAGGGATTCGGTAAGAACGACTATGTCAAGACCGAACGCCCGTTGGTCATCGTCACCGCACCGGGTCCTGGAAGCGGTAAGATGGCGGTATGCCTCAGTCAGCTCTACAACGAGAACAAGCGCGGAGTGAGGGCGGGATATGCCAAGTTTGAGACATTCCCCGTGTGGAATCTACCTCTTAAGCATCCCGTGAACATCGCCTACGAGGCAGCCACTGCCGACCTAAACGATGTTAACATGATCGACCCCTTCCATCTTGAGGCTTATAACAAGATTGCCATCAACTACAACCGCGACATCGAGATCTTCCCCGTGCTCAACGCTCTCTTCGAGGGTATCTATGGCAACAATCCATATAAGTCGCCCACTGATATGGGAGTGAATATGGTGGGATTCTGCATCTCTGATGATGAGGTGTGCTGCGATGCATCCAAGGACGAGATTATCCGCCGCTACTACGATGCCACCAATAAGATGGCAAGGGGAGCTTGCAATGAGAACGAGATCAGTAAGATACAGATGCTCTTCAACCAGGCAAAGATCAATACCGACTTCCGCCGCACTACCGTTGCCGCCAAGGAGTGCCTCAAGCGCACCGGGCACACGTCGTCGGCCATCGAACTCGAGGACGGTACTATCGTCACCGCACATTCCAGTCTTTTGCTCGGTTGCAGTGCCGCCTTGCTGCTCAATGTGATGAAGCATCTTGCCGGTATCGACCACGCCACCAAACTGATTCCGCAGTCGATGATCGAGCCGATACAATATACTAAGGTGAATTATCTTGGAGGTCATAACCCCCGTCTTCACACCGACGAAGTGCTCGTGGCACTGTCGGTGTTGTCGAATGTTGACGACAGGTGCACTAAGGCGCTTGCGCAGTTGCCTAAGCTCCGCGGATGTCAGGTGCATTGCACGGTGATGCTCTCCGAGGTTGACCAGAAGATATTCAAGAAACTCGGTGTAAATCTCACCTGCGAGCCAGTGCTCAAGAAGTAATTGGAAATTATGAATTGACCACAGATGGTTTGTATTGACCACAGATGGTTTTTATAGACCACAGATTAACACAGATTTTCACAGATTAAGAGCCGTTGGCTCTGATTGGGTTGATTATTGATTATTGATAATTATTATTGATAATAATCTGTGATAATAATAACTAAGTTATTAAAAATCTGTGTTAATCTGTGATAATCTGTGGATAAAAAACTCAGTGGATAAGAAACAGTGTTAATCCGTGGATTTCCGTGCTGAAGAAATAATTGGAAATTATGAATTGACCAAAGATGGTTTATATTGACCACAGATAGTTTTTATAGACCACAGATTAACACAGATTGACACAGATTGTGAGCCTTTGGTTCAGATAAAATCAAAATATTTTTTTTATGCTGAGAGATTATCAGATCGAGATATGTGAGCGCGTGAGAGAGGCGTTT
>JALFCW010000087.1 GCA_022771625.1 Prevotella sp. | reverse complement strand
TTGTTTTAACGATTTAATGTGTTATTATTATATTGTTATCAATTCATTCAATTTATCTTCGCGTATTACCTTCGGTTGTGCCTTGCCTGCCAGAATGAGAATCTTCTTCCCATTCCTGTATATGTGCAGCTGTCTGCTTCGCACCACAGCCGTCAAGGTCTTATCATCCTTCATGGCTTGCCATATCGGATAATACACACCATCAGGTTCAAACAGCTTTTTCTGAAGGTGTGAGCACATATTGGTTGTATCTAGTGTCATAGACTCATCTGTTGCTTCTTATTTCCAATGTTATATCCATATACGACCGCTTGCCGTTTATATAGTCGGCATAGAGGATTTCTTCGCTTCGGCCTTTAAGAATATGGCATTTGCCGCATATCTCGCAATTATGCAAGCATTTCCATTCGTTCAGAACGTAATCCAAACGTTCTTCTCGTGTAGATGATTCAATATTCGGTGCAGTCATTATTGTCCAAATCTGAAAGTAGCCTTTACTTATGCAATGCCAAGAAGCTCAATCTCAAAAATGAGTGTAGAACCTCCGGGGATGCCTGGCTGTGAGAACTTGCCATAACCCATTTCGGCAGGGATATAGACCTCCCATTTATCGCCCACACACATTTGCTGCATGGCAATGATCCAACCTTCAATGAGGTCACACAGACGGATTGCCATTGGGCTCCGCCACGGCTGCTGTCAAACTGCTTGCCGTCAATGGTACGGCCTGTGTAATGGGCAGTAACTATGTTTCGGGGCATAGGATGTTTTCCGTCAGCCTTGCCCTCTGCCAATACCTTATAATATATTCCCTTGGGGAGCGATTTCACTCCCTCTTCCTGTGCTTTGTTAGTAAGCCAATCCTTGTTGGCTTGTGTGTATTCTCTTTTATTCATGCTCATACTATTTTTGTTTGTTATCACCCATCGGCCATCCTTGCGACCGCCTTCACGAGTGAGTATGCCTTTGGATTGTAGGTAGCGTCACCTCATACTTGTTCAGTATTCACGTTTATCTGACATTTCGGTGCAAAGGTACGGTTTTTTTTTGAAAAACGATGCAACTTCCCTAAAAAAATCGCATATAACAAGACAAACAAAGACCTTGCATGGTTGTCACCATGTGGCGAATGTTTTGTTACTTTTTAAAAAAACGTGGCAAAGATAAACAATTAATTTGGACTACGCAATACGTCATCGTGGAGACGCTTACAAACGCCCATTGTTGCTTTGTCGCAAATAAATCACAAAAAATCTTCCGAATTCCTTGGCAGTTCGGAATTATTTATATACCTTTGCAGTTGAAATCATCAAAATAAAATAGAACAATGGAAAACAAGACTATAGACAATGAAAATTTCCTTTCAATTCTTCGCAGAGCAAAGCAACGCAAAAGAGAATGGGAAGAAAGAGTTGGTGCTAGACTTGAAGTCATGCAACGAGAATTAGACAAAAGGGAGGAGTTGATAAACACATATTGTCAATGAATTCACTTAATGTAAGTAATGTTTACAAATAAACCGTAAATATCCCTTCCAGAAAAACAATATTATCACAAAAATCTCCCGAATTCCTTGGCGGTTCGGGATTTTTTATATACCTTTGCAAGCGGTTAGTTGAACTCCACGCCGCAAGGCGGGAGGGAAACAGCAGAAGGCAATGGGGCAGCGAGCCTGTCCAGATGCCTTGATACATTAAATTAAGGCGTAATCTACGCTTTATGTTTGACTTGTCGAAATCCGCTAAATTTCAAAACAAGTAGTCTGGCATAAAGTTGCGATGCGCCCTACGGGTTATGTATATACATGCCCTAAATGCGCCTTGGCGAAAGCCATGGCGCACGATGGGTGTATTGTACATATAGGCGTGGGGTCTTGTCGTTTCGTTTTAGACTACTTGGGCTTTTAGCGGAGCCTCGGCAAGTGGACGAGCGACAGAGGGCTCCACGTTCTTTTTAATGTATAAACAATAACTAAAAACAACAAGGTCGTTGGAGCCATGACCTATAACATTTGTAGTCATGGGAAGAATATTCGACAATATCGAGGTTAAGTTTACCGAAGGCCTCCAAGGCATTATCAATAATGTAGGAGTGAAGAGAGTTGACTTTTGTGTAGGTTATTTTAATCTTCGTGGTTGGGATTTGATAGTCAATCAGGTAGATAATCTAAGTGGCGACTATGTATATGAAGGTAACGACCGAAAACTACGAGTATGTCGTCTTCTTATCGGAATGCATCGACCTGATGAGGAACTGATACGCTCGATATATAGCAAAGAAGATACATTGCCAGATGCAGAGCTTGTAATGAAAAGCAAGTTGAAGATAGCCAAGGAATTCCGACGTCAGTTGTTACTTGGTATGCCCACCAAGAAAGACGAGTGGACATTGAGAAGACTTGCTTCTCAGATGCGTGATGGTAAAGTAACAGTGAAATTGTATCTTCGAGAACCACTTCATGCAAAACTCTATATTGCCCATCGTCCTGATGATAATTTCAATCCTATCCAAACCATAATGGGTAGCAGCAACTTGACATACGCAGGACTCACCAAACAAGGTGAGTTGAATGCTGAGTTTGCAGATAGCGATAGTGCAAAGAAGCTATCCAATTGGTTTGACGACCGTTGGAACGACAAGTTCTGTCTTGATATAACCGACGATTTGATTAAGATAATTGACGAGAGTTGGGCTGGAGAGGATGATATTCCACCATATTATATTTACCTGAAGACAGCCTATCATCTGAGTCAAGACGCAAGAAATGGTATAAATGAATTTGTGTTGCCTCCGCAATTCAGAAGAGAGTTGTTTGATTTTCAGCAGACGGCAGTTAAGATTGCAGCACGCAATCTTAACAATGACAAGCGAAATGGGGCAATGATTGGTGATGTAGTGGGATTGGGAAAGACTATCACTGCATGTGCCATTGCCAAGATATATGAGATGACCTTTGCTAGTTCCACATTGATAATCTGTCCGGCTAATCTTCAGGATATGTGGAGTAAGTATGTCAAGAAATATGACCTCAAAGCAGATATAATGTCAATGGCTAAACCTATTGATGTTGACAACTCAAGGTATTATCGGTTGATAATAGTAGATGAGAGTCATAACCTTCGCAATTCATCAGGCACACGTTATCAGAATATCCACCGACTTATTGAACATCTCGACAGCAAGGTACTTCTTTTGTCTGCCACTCCTTATAACAAGGACTTCTCAGATCTTGGCAATCAACTACGTTTGTTTATCGACTCAGATCAAGATTTAGGTATTCGTCCAGAGAACTTGATTAGAGAATTGGGAGGCGAGAGAGAATTCCAACGTAAATATAGTGATATTAATATGCGCTCGATAGCTGCCTTTGAGAAGAGCATCAACCCTGATGATTGGAATGAGTTGATGCGTCTGTTCCTTGTCAGGCGAACACGTACTTTTATAAAGGAAAACTATGCCAAGACGGACGGTACAAACGGCCGAAAGTATCTGCAATTTCCTGATGGCACAAAATCATATTTCCCAGATAGAATACCATGTGCCATAAAATTCAAAACAGAAGAGGGTGACCAATTCAGTCGCTTATATTCAAGTGAGATGATAGAGCTTATCGAGAGCCTTAATCTTCCGAGATACGGACTTATTAACTATTATGATGAATCGAAGGCAACAGGAATCACCAAGCAGGAGCAGTTGATAATCGACAATTTGTCAAAGGCAGGTAAACGTATGATGGGTTTCTGTAAGAGCACCTTCTTCAAACGTATTGATAGCAGTGGCTTTGCTTTCCTTCTTACTGTATATCGTCATATACTACGCAACGCAGTGTTTATCTATGCCATAGACAATAAACTGCCTCTGCCTATTGGTGACGAAAACAGTTTACCAGAGGAATATATAGAGGATGAGGATACAAATGAGACTTTGTTCGGAAATGAAGACAAAACTGACGTAATATCCGAAAGGGGCCAGGAAATAATATTCCCCACAGATATGAAGGTTTATATGGCCAAAGCCAAGGAGTATTACGACATCATATCCCATAAGAACAACTTGTCATGGATAAACCACAAGTATTTCAAGCGCACACTGAAACAACAGTTGAATAAGGATTGCGCAACATTGATTGAGATGTTAAAACTCTGTGGAAACTGGAATGCCGATAATGACCAGAAACTCATCGAACTTCGTGATATGTTACAGAAGAGACATGGAGATGATAAGGTGTTGGTGTTCACTCAATATTCTGATACTGCCAAGTATGTGTATCGCCATCTCAAACGCATGGGTATCTCAAATATTGCATGTGTCACAGGCGGTAGCCAAAATCCAACATCCATTGTTGAACACTTCTCTCCATTGAGCAATGAGAAGAATTACTCTATTAATGAACAGTATAGAGTGCTTATTGCCACAGATGTATTAAGCGAGGGACAAAATCTTCAAGACTCTCATGTGATAACCAACTTCGACTTGCCATGGGCAATTATTCGCCTTATACAACGTGCTGGTCGTGTGGATCGTATCGGCCAGAAGTCGGAAACGATTAATTGCTATTCTTTCTTCCCTGCCGATGGAGTGGAGGAGATAATCAGCCTACGCAAAAGGCTCAACGACCGCATTAACGAGAATGCACAAATTGTAGGTAGCGATGAAATATTCTTTGAGGGCAATGAGCAGAACCTTCGTGACATGTTTAATGAAAAGAGCGGTTCGCTCGATGATGAGGACGACAATGATGTTGACCTTTCATCCCAGGCTTATCAGATATGGAAGAACGCAACAGATGCCAATCCTCGCTTGAAAGAGATTATTCCGGCTTTGTCGGATGTGATTTATTCCACCAAATCTATTGACAATCCAATATTTGAGGGAGTTATAACATACGCCAAGACGCATAACGACTTTGATGTACTTACATGGCTTGATAAAGAAGGAAATGTAGTAAGTCAATCGCAGAAGAGAATTTTGGGAGAAATGCATTGCTCTGCAGAAGAGAGGTGCCTGGAACCGCTTGACAATCATCATGAGCTTGTCAGTCAGGCAGTTGAAGCAATGAAGCAGGAAACAACATCCATTGGTGGTATCATTGGCAATAAGCTCAGTACGAGATACCGAATACTGATGTTGTTGGAAAAATTCTATGAGAAAGAAAACACATTGTTCTTCTCTCAGGAGATGAAGCAGGAACTGAAATTTGTAATTGATGACATGTATAACTACCCATTGCTCGAAAGCAGCCGGTTCACCCTTGGCAGAATGCTTCGTTCTGGCAATTCTCCAGATGACATCGTAGAATGTATTCTTGACATGCACAAGCATAATAATCTTTGCCGTATTGACGAGGAGAAAAACGACAGTAAGGCTCCGAGTATAATTTGCTCAATGGGATTGAAAAAGATATGATTAACTGAATAAATCGGATGATATTATGAACAGAAGAGAATTCAATCAGTATTTGTCTGAGTGTAATTTCCGTGAACTCTTTATCATGGAAATGGGATGGAACAGGTTTCGTGCTAAAGCTGATATATGGCCTATCAATGTTGACGGTGTTGATTATTGCATGACAAGTATAGCTGAGCGCAATGGTTTTCAGATCATTACATGTCCAGTTAAATCAATTCCGCCAACTTCAGTTTGTCGCAAGATTGATATGAAGTTGCGGAGGAATGCTAACGACTATATTTGTATATATTATATTGAAGGTAGTGGTCATCATCAGTGGGTGGCTCCTGTAAAGACTGTTGAAAAGCGTGACATAGTTGCCATTGAATATGAATCGCCCGAAAAGGCGGATTTTCTGTTCTCAAAGATAACCGACCTATCGTTTGCTTTGGATGAGGTTACCACCATTATGGATGTTAAGGAACGCATCCAAGGCACGTTTATTGTTAATTCTGAAAAGATTACCAAAGATTTCTATTCTGGATTCCGCAAGGAACACTCGGCATTCGTTACGTTTATCTCAGGAATAGATGACTATATTGATGAAGAGAACAAGAAGAAGGGTAATAAGGACAAGACAGAAAACAAGAATAAGCAGTGGTATGCATCTGTTATGCTCAACCGACTAATGTTCTGTTATTTCATACAGAAGAAAGGATTCCTTGATGGAGATTATGACTATCTGCAGACAAAGCTGGAATGGGTGAGGGAGCACAAGGGTGAAAACCAATTTATGACCTTCTACCGTTGTTTCCTTTCGCGTCTCTTCCATGATGGTCTCAACAATCCACGACATACGGATGAGTTTGAAAATATCTATGGTCGTATTCCTTATCTCAATGGAGGTATGTTCGACATTCACAAACTTGAGCGCGAATATAAAGACATAGATATCCAGGATGATGCTTTCATTCGCTTGTTCGATTTCTTTGATAAATGGCGATGGCATCTTGATACTCGTATCACTGCCTCAGGAAAGGATATCAATCCCGATGTGCTTGGATATATCTTCGAGCAATATATCAACGACCGTGCTCAGATGGGAGCATATTACACAAAGGAGGACATAACAGAGTACATTGGTCGCAATTGTATTGTACCATTCCTTATGGACAAGGTTAAGGAGACGACTCCCAAAGCCTTCAAGACCGATGGCTATGTATGGAAATATCTTCGTGAAAGTGGCGACAGATATGTTTTTAATGCGGTAAAGAAAGGTTATTCGGAGGATTGGCGAAACCTGATTCCCCAAAATATTGCTGTTGGCATAGACACTTCAGCTCCAAATCTTCTTGAACGTCGCAAGGATTGGAATACAAAGACCACAGAGGCCTTTGCGCTTCCTACCGAGATATGGCGTGAGACTGTGGAGCGATTGCAAAGATGCGAGAGCATTCTTGGTAAAATCCGCCGTGGTGAAATCAGTAATATCAATGACTTTATCACATACAATCTCGACATCCGGGAGTTTGTGAAAGACCTGCTCGACAATACAGACGATCATACTTTTATTCTGCATTTTTACAAGGCTTTGCAACA
The DNA here is from genome assembly GCA_022771625.1 of Prevotella sp. Classification (GTDB taxonomy): domain Bacteria; phylum Bacteroidota; class Bacteroidia; order Bacteroidales; family Bacteroidaceae; genus Prevotella. The sequence goes on along the minus strand of JALFCW010000087.1, from coordinate 20,973 downwards.
CGTTAGCATTCTTGACCCCACGTGTGGAAGTGGTGCTTTCCTATTTGCAGCAATGAATATCCTCGAACCGCTATATGAAACATGTATCAGTCGAATGCAGGAGTTCCACGAAAAGAATCCTCTGCTCTTTAAACCAGAGTTAGAGGAAATTAGCAATAAGTATCGCAGCAACATCCAATATTTCATCTTCAAGAGCATCATCTTGCGCAATCTCTATGGTGTTGACATTATGGTTGAGGCCACGGAGATAGCCAAGTTACGATTGTTCCTAAAGATGGTTGCTGTGGTAGAGGTTGATATGCGTGCCGACAATATGGGGCTCGACCCATTGCCAGACATCGATTTCAATATACGATGTGGCAATACTCTTGTTGGATATGCCACTGAGGCTGAACTTCAGAAAGACTTGGAGTATGGAGATATATTTGCACGTCAGGAGTTTGAGGATAAGGTGAATAATCAAATGCAGATAGTTGCTACAGCTTTCAATCGTTTCAAGGAAGTTCAGTTCCGACAGTCGGAGGATATGGCTGCATTCAAAGAGGCGAAGGGAGAGTTAACAAAACGATTAGCAATTCTCAACGAATTATTGAATAAGCACATGCATACAACAATAGCCACTGGCTATAACTATGAAGCATGGCTCAAATCTCATCAACCATTCCATTGGCTTGCTGAGTTCTATGAGATTATCCACGATAATGGAGGATTTGATGTGATTATTGGTAATCCGCCGTATGTGGAATATAAAAAAAAGAATAAGGATACAGGAAAGTCGATTAATGATGAATACAAAATAAGACATTTTAAAACTGAGTCTTGCGGTAATATATATGCATTTGTACTGGAGAGATGTTTAAAAATTTCCTTACCTTGGAAATATTTTGGGATGATCATTCCAACAAGTTCTATTTGTACTGAGCGCATGGAACCCTTGCAAAGAATGTTGTTTGATTATGGACTTTATGTTTCGACATTTGGATTTAGACCAGCCAAATTATTCGATGGTGACAATTCTGCCAACATTCATTTGTCAATATTATTAATATATAGCAAAGATACAAATGTTTTTTCGACAAATCATATAAAGTGGAATGCTCCTTTTAGAGATTATTTATTTTTTACAAAGTTAGTTTATTCTCCTGATATAAGACAACTTTTGTACAAGTATAATAAGTTTATTAGATCAAAATCGGAAGTGGAGAATTCTGTATTGCAAAAGATATACTCTATGAGAAAAATTGAAAATTATATAGAACAATCAAATAATACAGTATATTACAGAACAACAGGAGGTCTGCATTATCGTGTTTTCACAATATTTCCAACTCATTCAAAAAAAGAATCCGTTTTGTGTTTCGCTAATGAAAAAATATCAAAGATGATCTTTTGTTTGTATTGTTCAAATTTGTGGAATATGTTCTATTATTCAGTTTCTAATTGTCTCGATGTTTCAAAATATGAAATATTTAACTTTCCATTTGACTTGAATAGTATATCAGATAATGTAAAAAATAAGTTGATAAAAATATCATTTATATTAGATAGAGATATTCAAAGCAATAGTTTTGTTTCGGTTAGAAATTATAAAAATGTTGGTCCTATAGAATGTTATCAAGTTAATATGAAACTCTCAAAACCCATCATCGACGAAATCGACAAGGTTTTGGCTAAGCACTACGGCTTTACAGACGAAGAACTTGACTTTATCATCAACTATGATATTAAGTATAGGATGGGCGACGAACTGAATGAAGGAGAATAGCCTATGGCAGAAACAAAATATCTTGGCAACAAACAACTGCTAAGTCTGCATAAGATAGGCTTTATAGCCTCTAGGCATGCCTCCACACTCGATGTAATCCCAACGCTCGATTGGGCGGTAGAGATTAGCAAGAGCACGGATGTGGCAGTGGTAAGTGGTTTTCAGTCGCCATTGGAGAAGGATGTCTTGAAATTCCTTCTCCGTGGTGTCTGCCCAATAATCATTGTTCTTGCCCGTGGAATGTATCGCAAACTCCCCGATGCCTTACAAACTCCTATGGATCAACAACGCCTTCTTATTATTTCAAATGAGTCAGATAACACCAATCGCGTTTCAGAAATCACAGCCCATAAGCGAAATGAATACGTAATATCCATTTCAGATGAAATGAAAATAATAAAATAACAGTCATATAAATAAAAAATGCCTCAAAAGTTTGTTCTTTTCGATAATTGTTCGTATCTTTGCGGAAAATTATCGATATTATGAGCGAGAACAAGGTTGTTGAGAGCATTAAGGAGGTGGCGAAGAACGTGCTTCCTGAGAATGCGAGGTTGCTGCTTTATGGTTCCAGGGCAAGGGGTGACTATAGAGAAGGTAGCGATTGGGATTTGCTTGTCATATTGGATAAGGCAAAGATAGAACAATCTGACTATGACAATATCGTATATCCTCTTACAGACCTCGGTTGGGGTCTCGGGGAAAGTATAATTCCAGTGCTTTATACTAAGAAGGAATGGGAACCTATGTCCCCAATGCCATTCTATCAAAATGTTGAACAAGATAAAAGACAATTAGTATGACGCTATCTCCAACGGAAAGAAAGATAGTTGTTAGTCTTGAGTTAGAAAAGGCTAATAATATTTTTTCTCAAATAGAAGTGTTGCAAAATGCAGGCTTTTGGGATAATATAGCAAATCGGCTATACTATTCATTATAGGGACAGGTACTGAAGTGAACCACAAAAGTTGGACGGGTTCACTTCAGTCACTGTCCCACGATTTGTCCCGACCTGTCCCGATCTATAGTTTCATTATGTCATCTTCTGACAATCCCGTTGCCTTAATGATGTCGGCAATGCTTAAGCCCATCGATTTTAAGTTCTTGGCTGTTAACATAATACCTTCTGCACGACCTTCTGCACGGCCCTCTGCACGGCCCTCTGCACGGCCCTCTGCACGGCCAATTTCTATGCCTTTTATAACACCCTTTTCCTCCGCTGTGTCCAAACTGTTCTTCATATCACGATAGGCCTTGAGGCTATCTTCGTACTCACGAAGTTCTGTTGGGGTAAATCTTGCTATTTCTGCCACCTGGAACAGACGGTCGAAAATCTTGTCTCGAAGTGCAGCCGGGCGGTCTGTGAGTTTGGCAAGATTCTTCAAGGCGTAAATCCACTTGTCATATAGAGTGACAAGTTCGTCCTCTGTCTTGTTGAACTTGGTCACTTCAACATATATAAACTCCAACTTGTCGTAGAAGACACGCTTTGTTGCGGTGTCGCAGAGCTGAACCTGATGACTAATTGCCTGTTGGTCAAAGGATTCTTCATTCATTTCGTAATTGACCAAAGCAACGGTATAGACTGGGTCAAGCTTAAAATCCCAATCTCCCTTAGGTGCCTGTTCGCGTATAGGGTATGTAGAATAGAATACTGTCCTATCCTTCAAATATTTCTGCGATGCATTCTGCATCTCGACAGTGAACTTCTCTCCATCGACACTCTCACAATAGACGTCAAAAATGGCCTTGCGCTCGGTGTATATGTCACCAACGTGTTCGGAGTTATTGTATATCAAGTCCTTGATTACCTTACGTCCGGCGAACAGGCAATTAAGGAAATTTATCAGCAGGTCCTTGTTGGGGGCTGTGCCGAATATCCGCTTAAAACCGAAGTCGGTGAGCAAACTGATGTATCTGTCTTCTATTTCTGCCATATCATTATCTTTTTAATTGTTCTTCGGCGGCAAAGTTATAAAGAAAATCTGAAATCTCCAAATATTTGGCGGAATTTCTTATCTTCATTGACTTCATCGATGGCTGGCTTCACCTCAGCATAGCTCGAGCGAGCTCGGCTCTCCTCTCGGTTTACGCAGCAATTCCAAGGGTCATAGGGAGAGGTATGAAGTCGATGGGCAAATTGGGCAAAAGCAAATTGAATAAATGAATTTGCCCAATTTGCTTTTGCCCATTTTGCCTATTAACTGTTAATGTGCTATACATCTGTTGTATGCATAATCTCTGCCTGCAAAAAAGCGGAGTCACAACGGAGTCATAGCGGACTCACATAGGAGGAGCAAACTTGATGGTGTTGCTTGATATTTAGGGAAAAACTTTCCGAAATCCATGTGACATGTGACGCTCGGGGTGATTGGATGGAGTTGAGAGAAGCCAAATTATTGCAAATAATCTGAGAAATGTTTGGAGGAATGGAAAATTGTTTGTATCTTTGCGGCAAATTTACATAAAAGATTATGAACAGTGCAGATTTTTGGACATCAGTGAGGAACATCATAGATGATGGCTTCACATCAGAGGGTCTGCAACAACTTGATTATTATGCAGAACTATTTATTAGAGGAAGGCTTATATATAAACGATTTTCACCGCAGGAACAGCATGGCTGCTCAAAGGGAGGTGCTGTGCATGTCATTGCATCCTTACTCGCGGGAGCAGAAAATTGCCCAGATTCAGAGCTTGAAGGAAGGGAGGAATTCAAAAGAGAACTCAAATATGCAGAGAAACAAACTCGCGCAATTGAGAAATGGGCAAGAATAGTGAATGTGTGGTATGACGATGTTGACAGGTTTCTAAATCATACTTATTCAACCCATTCTTGCTTTGGATAGAATAACTCTTCACAATACATATTTCTCAGAAACGAGCATGAAAGTGCTTGGTTTTGGAAGAGATAGTAATGATGAATTCAAGATTATTATGCAGATTAAATTTGAATTATGCCTACATTGTTTATAATATTTGGTTTTAGATTTATGTTCTATTCTAACGACCACACTCCCATTCATATACATGTTATAAAAGATGGGTGTGAAGCGAAATATAACATTGAGCCTGTAGAACTTGTATTTAACCATGGGTTCAAAAGACATGATTTGTCTTTAATAGAGTCTATAGTTTTAGAAAACAAAGAAATCATCATTGAAAGATGGCGTAGTTATTTCAATAAATAAACAGGAGGATCACATAATGAAAAGATTTTACATTAATAAAGTATGGATAGATGACACTTGCCTTTGGATTGAAACCAAAGATGGGCGCAAGGTGTGTACACCGTTTTCTAAGTGGAAGCGTTTGGAGAATGCAACAAAAGCCCAACGTGACGATTTTATACTTGGATATACTGGAATACATTGGCCAAGTTTAGATGAAGACCTCGGATATGAAGGTCTTTTTGTGGATGCAGGATTGTGTGAGGCAACTCCAGAGGAATGCAGTGTTGTTTGTGAACCTTAAAAAATGGGTCATAGGGACATTCACTTCTGTACATTGGTTCACTTTGTCATTATATAATGCAGGATTCAACCCTATAACGGCGGATGTTTGGCAGCTAAATATGACGCTTAATGTCACGAAATAGTGCTGTTGAGTAGTTAATTGAGAAGAAAATGGGATAAAAATATGTTAATTATATGCAGTTTTTGAGTTAAAATACCTTTCTTCTATCACTTCTGTCACACCTTCTATCACTAATTAAACATCTGACAATGTGATATTTAACCCCATTAGTGATAGAAGTGATAGAAGAAATTGAAAATTTATAGAGCGTGCGTGTGCGCGCGTACGCGCGAGAGAATGAGCATTATTATGGTATGTGTATTGTGGTAGTGAATGTGTAATAACAGTTGTCGTAAAGTATTCACTATAGCTGTTATAATTTTGCCAATACAGGTATCTGTTTTATATTCCGCACTGCGGTATGTACGTTCCCCACTGCGGAATATACGTTCCCCACTGCGGAATGTACATACCGCAGTGGGGAATATAAAACAAACAGAGGCTTCACATTATTTTATATCAGCCTTAGTGATAAAATCTGAATAGCCTGAGTGAAATAATCAATTCACTCTGTTCAGTACATGCAACAACAGTCGTGCATCTCGGTTATAGAATGTCGGATGTAATATTACACATGCCGCATGAGGAAGATGCTGTGGTCGATGCAGGCGGGCAGCTCTTCCTTGTAGTGGGTCACCATGATGAGGGTCTTGTTGCGACGGCGGCAGAAGGCCTCGATGACATCTTTAACCAGGCGACGGTTGCGGTTGTCAAGACCATGGAGTGGTTCGTCGAGGATAAGAAGTTGCGGGTCCTTTACGAATGCCCTTGCCACAAGAACCAAGCGCTGCTCACCGCTTGAGAGCTTGAGGAACGAGGTGTTCTCCTTGCCTTCAAGACCGAAGACCTTCATCCATAGGCGGCAGATGTCATACTCGCTTTCATTGGGTTTTGCATACAGACCGACAGTGTCCTTGAGTCCGCTTGCCACTATCCTGATGGCAGGAATGTCGCGATGATAGGAGCGATGCATCTCGGGCGATACATATCCGATGTGCTTCTTGATGTCCCAAATGCTTTCGCCCGAACCACGGGGATTGCCGAAGAGCGAGATGTCGCAGGCATAGCTCTGGGGATTGTCGGCACATACGAGCGAGAGCAACGTACTCTTGCCTGCACCGTTTTGTCCGCTGAGAGCCCAACGTTCCCCGTTGCGCACTGTCCAGTCGAGTTCCTTCAGTATGGTGCGCTCGCCATAGATGATGCTTACCTTGTTCATTCCCACAACCTCATCGCTGTTGTAGTCGTTGTCCTTGTAGGGTAGGTTGACGATGGTGTTCTCCATTTCCTCATCAAGCACCCGCGAGGGGTTGGGTTGGCGATTATTGACATATTCCTCCCTTGTCATTTTCGTGCCCACGCGCATATCCTTTACCTCCACCACATGGGTGATGAAGTCGGGGATGTCGTCGGTCTTCGACAATACGAGCACCACTTGCAAATGTCGCTCACGGGCCAGCAGGGAGAGCAGTTCCTTGAGTTGGTCGCGCGTCTCGGCGTCGAGACCGATGAAGGGGTTGTCCATGATGAGCACGCGAGGGTCGGTGAGCAATGCCTTGGTGAGCTGGTATTTGCGCAATTCGCCGCTCGACATGAGTATGAGATACTTGTCCATGAGATGCTCGATATGGAAGAGGCTATAGAGATGGCTTTGCAGAGCGCGTCGTTCAGGAGTGTCCTCGCCCGCCATGTGATAAGCCTTCTCCAGTTCGCTGCCCACACGGGGAGTCTCCTCGTCAATCTCCTGCTGGTTCCATCGTTGCTGGAGGAAGTATGTGCCGTCGCTGTCTCCGTAGGAGTCGCGGAAGGTGATATACTTGATATTGTCGGCTGCAAGCGGTTTGGTGCTTGGCGAGAAGTCGTATTGCGGTTCGGTCATTATCAACGGATGGCGTCCGATAAGTATGTCCACCAACATTGATTTGCCCCCGCCGTTGGGACCTACTATTGCTATGTGCTCGCCATCGCACAATTCAAAGTCAACAGGCTCTGCCATTCGCCATTCCGGCATTCTGGTCACGCCTTTTTCAATCTTAATTATCTTCTGCATATTTATATTCATTTAATCTTTCACTCTCGCTTTGTTTTTATTTGCAAAGTCCTTCCAGCTGGAGTAGTGCTTGGCACCCGTTTCGGGACGGCTCATCTGCAGGAAATGGCAATAGGCGGCACCAAGGGCGTCGGTGGCATCCATAAACTTGCACATCTCACTTTGGTCCAGTTTCAGCAGGCGCTGCAACATTCCCGCCACTTGTTCCTTGGAAGCCTGTCCCTGACCTGTTATAGCCATCTTGATTTTCAGCGGAGCATATTCGTGTATTGGAATTCCGTGATGTATGGCAGCCGCTATGGCTGTGCCTTGGGCTCGCCCGAGCTTGAGCATTGACTGCACGTTTTTGCCGAAGAAGGGTGCCTCGATAGCCATCTCGTCGGGCAGATAGGAGTCGATGATACCAGTGACGCGCTCGAAGATATGTCCGAGTTTGAGATAGGGGTCGGGAAATTTCCTGAGGTCGATGACACCCATGGAGATCATCTCCGCCTTGTTGCCCACAACCTTTATCAGTCCATATCCCATGATATTTGTACCAGGGTCGATGCCGAGAATTATCTTTTCCATATACCTTTGCGTGTTATTGTTGCCGGAAGACTCTCATTGCCGTATCTGTCGATGGCAGTCACTGCATAATGCACATCGAAGAGGTTGTGCTCCACGGGCAGTGTTATCTCCTGCTCCTGCTTTCGTACCGCTATCAGATTTTCGGGATTTGAGGTATCAACCGGCAGGTCGTATGACATATATATATTAAATAGGTGTGACTCTGTGTCAGATGTCTGCCATGAGAGTCGGGTATTGCTGTTGCTGAGCTGAAGGTTGTTTGGCGCAGCCGGTGTAGTGTTGTCGCGCCATGTCATAGGTGGCACGAGGGCAGGGTAGCGGTTGAGTTCGTTGCATGTGAAGTCATAAATACCCTGTACATTGTCGAGCAGGAACTTGCAGCGGAAGAAGGCGTGCCCCAAACCCTCGGAGCGAAGGAAATAGAGTTGTCGCCTCACCATGTCGATTGTCCAGTTGCCTTCGCGTGGAGAGAGGAAGTATATGCCGAGACCAGGGCAAATAGTGCGCGTGTGGGCATTCTCGTTCCAGTCAGCTGCAAAGGGGAAGAAATGGTTGCCCTTGTAGTACATCATCGGATAGAGCTGGTCCATAAGTCCGTCGCGCAACCATCCCTGTGCGTCTTGAGCCACAGTGGAAAAGGCATTCCATCCGTTGCTGTTGTAGCGCGATAGGTCACTGTATTTGCCTAATGGCGAGCAACTTATCTTTACCCACGGCTTACATTTCCTAACCCTTGTATTTACCGCCCTTACAATCCTCGTGATATTCTCTCGGCATATAGGCAATGATGACCTTTTCAACTTCTCCTGTTCGGGATATCGGATATAGTCGAGGTGGATACCGTCGATGTCGTAGTTGCGAGTTATCTCCTCACAGATGTCGGCGATATATGTGGCAGTCTTTGGGTTTTCGGGGCGCATATATCCATCCTCGCCAATGCGCTTAATGAGTCCGCGATGCTTGGCGTTGAGCTGTCGGCATCCGAGTTTGTTCCATTTCCCCACAGGAATTGCCACCACCCATGCATGCAGTTCCATGCCGCGACGATGACACTCCTCGATGGCAAAGGCGAGAGGGTCATATCCAGGCGACTTTCCGGGGAATCCAGACATACATCCGTCCCAGGGTTCGATGGCAGAGGGATAGATGGTAGTAGCCCTCACTCTCGTCTGCAGGAGTACGGTGTTGATGTTGGCCTTTTGCAATTTGTCGAGGATGTCGGTAAGTTCCTTTTGCTGCTTTTTTGCTGAGGCAGCCGACTGGGAATAGGAGTGCGGCCAGTCGAGTCCGCCGATGGTAGTGAGCCATACCGCCCTCACTTCGTGCTTTGGGTGGCTGATGTCCTGAGCCAATGCCGAAAAGGAGCAAAATATGGTCAATAATGGCAATAATATGTAGTAAAATCTCATTTTTTTCATTATTTTGAGTGCAAAGTTATGATTTTTTTTTCATATATCAAATATAATTGTTACTTTTGCACGAAAAATAGTAAATTTATAGATTAAAATCGATAATGATAACGTTTATTTTAAGCCTTTTGGCCCTTGTGTTGGGCTATTTCGTGTATGGACGGTTTGTCGAGAGGGTGTTCGGCCCTGACGATCGTGAGACTCCTGCCATAGCTAAAGCCGATGGTGTTGACTTTATGGTTCTTCCTAATTGGAAGATTTTTACGATCCAGTTTCTCAATATTGCCGGAACAGGTCCTATCTTCGGTGCAATCATGGGTGCCAAGTTTGGTCCGTCGGCATATCTGTGGATAGTCTTTGGTTGTATATTCGCCGGAGCCACCCACGACTACCTCAGCGGTATGATTTCCATGCGCAAGGGTGGAGTGGGTCTGCCCGAGGTAATCGGTGATGTACTTGGCGAGCGCGCACGCAAACTGATGCTTGTGTTCTCGGTAGTGCTGTTGACGATGGTGGGAGCCGTGTTCGTATATAGTCCTGCCGAGATACTCGACGGTATGGCAGGCACCACCACCATGTGGATTATCATTATCTTTGCCTATTACTTCATTGCCACGATGTTGCCAGTGGATAAGGTGATTGGACGCATCTATCCCATCTTCGCCTTCTCGCTGCTCTTTATGGCGGGAGCCTTGATGGTGGTGTTGTTCCTCAAGTGGCCTTCTGTCCCCGAGTTATGGGATGGTCTTGGCAATAAGGCACTTACAGTCGATTCTTCTTGGTCGAGCCAGTTGTATCCTTGTCTTTTCATCACCATTGCCTGTGGAGCCATCAGTGGATTCCATGCCACACAGAGTCCGCTTATGGGTAGATGCATGAAGAGCGAGCGCATGGGCCGACCTATATTCTATGGAGCGATGATTACCGAGGGAATCGTGGCATTGATATGGGCTATGGTGGCATCGTATTTCTTCTATGCCGAACCGCAGCCTGGATATCAGGTCATCACCGAGTTTGCCAACAATGGATTCTCTACATCAGCCCCCAAGGTGGTAAATATCATCTGCAATGACTGGCTTGGTGTGGCTGGCGGTATTCTTGCCATGCTCGGAGTGGTGGCTGCCCCAATCACAAGTGGCGACACAGCCTTGCGCTCGGCACGACTGATCATTGCCGACTTCATCCGCATTGAGCAGCGCACCATCAAGCGTCGTCTGCTCATCTCCGTGCCCTTGTTCCTCTGCTGTATTGCCCTACTTCTGTGGCAGGTGGAGAACCCCGACGGATTTAATGTCATCTGGCAGTATTTCGGATGGAGCAACCAGACCCTGTCGGTGTTCACTCTTTGGGCTATCACCGTGTATCTGTTGCAGAATGGCAAACCATATTATTTCATGCTCATTCCAGCCCTGTTCATGACTACCATTTGTGCCACATACCTCTTTGTGTCAAAGCAGGCGTTTGGAATGCCCGACACTATTGGATATATCCTCGGTGTGGTGGTGCTCATCGTGGCTTATGGATGGTTTCATATATATGAGTCTAAATACAAGAAAAACAATAAAATATAATGATTATGAAAAGGATTTATTTAGTATTGATCGCAGTGCTGGTGACTGTTGCCGCACATGCGCAGTTTGAGGCGGGAAAGTATTATGTTGGTGCTTCTCTCTCGGGTGTTGGACTAAGCTATAATGGTTCGGAGAAGGCTTCGTTCGGACTGCAGGGTAGGGCAGGATATCTTATTGACGACAATCTGATGGCTACCGCTCAGTTGGAGTGGGATAAAAAGCATAGTCAGCCGGCTTATTTCAAGGCTGGTGTGGGTATGCGTTATTATATCGTGCAGAATGGCCTTTATCTTGGTGCACAGGCTAATTATGTGCATGCAGGAAATGCTTTCGACGATTTCCAACCTGGCATCCAGATTGGTTATGCTTTCTTCCTGAGCAAGACTGTCACCGTGGAGCCTGAACTCTACTATGACCAGTCGTTCAAGAGTCATAGCGACTTCAGCACAGTGGGAATCAGAATAGGAGTGGGAGTGTATCTTTAAGGATTAAAGCCCTGTAGGGGCGATATAACATAGCACAGGGTGTCAACCCTGTGTATATATTCACCAACACTTTCCTCCCTCCACGCGCCAAAGGCGCGTGGAGGGAGGAAGAAAGAGGTATATTTGATAGGGCTCACGCCCTATCCTATGATATGTCGCCCCTCCAGGGCTATACATCCCTGTGATTTTAATAATAAATATTGTAACTAAATAATAAATATATTATGCTGAAAGTAGAAGAATTGGTTGACAGACTGATAGATCTGTCATTTGCCGAGGACATCGGCGACGGCGACCACACAACTCTTTGTTGTATCCCCGAGGATGCAATGGGTAAGTCAAAACTGCTTATCAAGGAAGACGGAATCCTTGCAGGCGTAGAGATAGCAAAGGAAGTGTTCCATCGCTTCGACCCCACTATGCAGGTGGAAGTGCTTATGGGCGACGGCACAAAGGTGAAAAAAGGTGATGTGGCAATGATTGTCACCGGTAAGGTGCGCTCGCTCTTGCAGACTGAGCGTCTGATGCTCAATATCATGCAGAGAATGAGCGGTATAGCCACAATGACCTCTAAGTATGTTGAACGCCTGGAAGGCACTCACACCCGTGTGCTCGACACTCGCAAGACCACTCCCGGTATGCGTATGCTCGAAAAGCAGGCAGTGAAGATTGGTGGAGGATGCAACCACCGCATCGGTCTATTCGACATGATCCTGCTCAAGGATAACCATGTGGATTTTGCCGGTGGTATTGCCAATGCCATCAACCGCTGCCACGAATATCTTAAGCAGAAGGGACTCGACCTGAAGATTGAGATTGAGGTGCGCAATTTCGACGAACTCAAGCAGGCTATGGACTGCGGAGGTATTGATCGTATCATGCTCGACAATTTCTCTGTTGCCGACACCAAGAAGGCAGTGGAGATTGTAGGTGGAAAATATGAGACAGAGTCGAGTGGCGGTATCACCTTCGACACTCTCCGCGACTATGCCGAGTGTGGCGTGGATTTCATCTCTGTAGGTGCCCTCACACATTCAGTCAAGGGACTTGACATGAGTTTTAAGGCTACGGAGTGATTTAAATTCTTTAATGAAGAATGAAGGAATGAAGAAGATATTATTGATGGCACTGCTGTGCTTGGGCGCCAACGTGGCTGGCTTTGCTTGCACTAACTTTATCGTGGGCAAGAAGGCGAGCGTAGATGGCTCCGTGATGTGCAGCTACAGTGCCGATGACTATGGTATGTTCCAGAGTCTTGCACATTATCCTGCCGGAAAGCATGCCAAGGGCGAAATGGTGAAGATATTCGACTGGGACACAAATGAATATCATGGTGAGATACCTCAGGCAGCTGAGACATGGAATGTTATCGGCAACATCAACGAGTGGCAGGTAACCATCGGTGAAACAACATTCGGCGGACGCGAGGAGATGGTGGATTCCACAGGTATAATCGACTACGGTTCGCTCATCTATCTCGCCCTGCAGCGCTCGAAGACGGCTCGCGAGGCCATCAAGGTGATGACCACACTTGCCGAGACTTACGGATATAACTCCGAGGGTGAGACATTCACCATCTGCGACCCCAACGAGGCGTGGATTATGGAGATGATGGGCTGCGGTCCTGGTAGCAAGTCGGTAGTATGGGTGGCACTCCGTGTTCCCGACGATGCCATCTGTGCTCATGCCAACCAGAGTCGCATACGCACCTTCAATCCGAAGGACAAGCAGAATGTGATGTGCTCAAAGAATGTGGTGAAGTATGCCCGAGAACAAGGTTGGTATAACGGTAAGGACGCCGACTTCAGTTTCTGCGAGACATACGCCAAGCCCGACTTCGGTGGTCGCCGATTCTGCGAGGCTCGCGTGTGGACATTCTTTAATATGTATAGCGACGACATGGCTCAGTATGTTGACTATGCAGCCGGTAAGGTGGCAGATGCCAAGCCCATGCCTCTGTGGATTGTGCCCAAGCGCAAACTCAGTGTCCACGACATGGAGATGGCAATGCGCGATCACTATGAGGGCACTCCCTTTGCTCTCGACAGTGACATCGGAGGCGGTATTTGGGAAATGCCTTATCGTCCCACACCACTGCAGTTTAAGGTGGATGGAAAGACATATTTCAACGAGCGTCCGGTGAGCACCCAGCAGAGCGGATTTGTGTATGTCAGTCAGATGCGCTCATGGCTTCCCCGCGAGGTGGGCGGCATATTGTGGTTTGGCAATGACGATGCAAATATGGTTGCGTTCACTCCGGTGTATTGCTGCACTCCCGAGGCTCCTCGTGCTTATAACACTCCTGGTGTTGACAACATCACGTTCAGCATGGACAATGCCTTCTGGGTGTGCAACTGGGTGAGCAATATGGTTTATCCGCGCTATTCTCAGATGTTCGGCAGTCTCCAGGCTGTTCGCGACTCGCTCGACAAGTCCTACTTTGCCGCTCAGGCGGAGGTGGAAGCTAAGGCTCTCTCGCTATCACAGTCCGACCGTCAGGCGGCTGTCAGCTATCTCTCTGCATATACAGCCGACAAGGCTCAGCAGATGCTTGACACTTGGAAGAACCTCGCCACATATCTCATCGTGAAATACAATGACATGGTGGTGAAGGAAGACGTCAACGGCAAGTTTGTGCGCGATAAATTCGGTCTTGGCAAGCGTCCCACTCGTCCGGGATACCCTGAGCGTTATGCCCGCGAACTGGTAAAGCAGACAGGCTCCAAGTTTGAGGCAGTGAAATAGTCTCTGTGCCTCAGTGTTCATTATTCCAATACTTTTGTATGTAAAAGTATCAAGAAATAATGAAAAAATAAAGAAAAAGCAGAAAAAAGTAACAAATTATTTGCATATTACTGATTTTTTATATAACTTTGCAGCCGAATTAAAAGAAAAAGAATAGAAATATGAACAATTTTGGACTTCTACACATTATTAATATTATTATTCGACTTCAGGACGGGGTTGGAAGTGAAAAGGTGTGTATGTAGTTCATCTATGTGATATAAACGGAACCTTTCTCACTTCCATGTGGGGAAGGTTCTTTTTTTAATTAAGAATTAGGAAGTAGAAATTAGAAATTATAATTAAGATATGACAGACAGATTATTTATCTTCGACACAACCCTCAGGGACGGCGAACAGGTTCCTGGATGCCAGTTGAACACCGTAGAAAAGATACAGGTGGCCAAACAACTGGAAAAACTCGGAGTTGACATCATCGAGGCTGGATTCCCTATATCAAGCCCGGGTGACTTCAATTCAGTTATTGAAATATCAAAAGCTGTTACATGGCCTACCATCTGCGCCCTAACCCGCGCTGTGGAGAAGGACATCGACGTGGCAGCTGAATCGCTAAAATATGCCAAGCACAAGCGTATTCACACAGGTATTGGAACAAGCGATTCTCACATCAAGTATAAGTTTAACAGCAACCGCGAGGAAATCATCGAGCGTGCCGTTGCTGCCGTGAAGTATGCCAAGAAGTATGTGGAGGATGTAGAGTTTTATGCAGAGGATGCCGGACGTACCGACAATGAGTATCTTGCCCGCGTGGTAGAGGCAGTTATCAAGGCTGGTGCCACTGTTGTAAATATCCCCGACACCACAGGCTATTGTCTTCCCTCGGAGTATGGTGCAAAGATCAAGTATCTTATGGAGCATGTGGATGGTGTGCATAATGCCATCATCTCAACCCACTGCCACAACGACCTCGGTATGGCCACAGCCAACACCCTCAGCGGTGTGCTCAACGGAGCTCGCCAGGCAGAGGTGACTATCAACGGAATCGGTGAGCGTGCAGGTAATACCTCGCTTGAAGAGATTGCCATGATACTCAAGTGTCATAAGGATGTTGACATCGACACAAATATCAACACCACAATGATATGCCCCACAAGTCGTATGGTGTCGAGCCTTATGAACATGCCCGTACAGGCCAACAAGGCTATCGTGGGTCGCAATGCCTTCGCCCATTCCAGCGGTATTCACCAGGACGGAGTGCTCAAGAATGTATCCACATACGAGATTATCGACCCGAAGGACGTGGGTCTCGACGACAACTCTATCGTACTGACAGCACGCTCAGGTCGTGCCGCACTGAAGTTCCGCCTCGGTGTGCTCGGAGTGAAGATCGACGACGAGGAGAAGGTTGATGCCATCTATCAGAAGTTCCTCCGCCTTGCCGACCAGAAGAAGGAGGTGAACGACGACGATATCCTGATGCTCGCCGGTGCCGACACTGCCGAGAGTCATGCCGTGAAACTTGACTTCCTGCAGGTGACCACCGGTATGGGTGTGAAGAGTGTGGCAAGCATCGGTCTCGACATCTCCGGACAGAAGTTTGAGGAGGCAAGCACTGGTAATGGTCCTGTTGATGCTGCCATCAAGGCCCTCAAGAAGATTATCCAGAAGCACATGACCCTGAAGGAGTTCACCATCCAGGCCATCAGCAAGGGTTCTGATGACGTTGGTAAGGTGCACATGCAGGTGGAATACAACGGCAATGTGTATTACGGATTCGGTGCCAATACCGATATTGTTACAGCTTCTGTGGAGGCATATATTGATTGTATAAACAAATTTAGAGGATAAACATATAAACAGATATGAATACATTATTTGATAAAATCTGGGACAAGCACGTCGTTCAGCAGATAGAAGACGGTCCCACACAGCTTTACATCGACCGTCTCTATTGCCACGAGGTGACGTCGCCACAGGCATTCGCTGGTATGAGGGAGAGAGGACTCAAGTGCTTCCGTCCCGACCATATCTACTGTATGCCCGACCATAACACTCCTACCCACGATCAGGACAAACCCATCGAGGACCCTGTATCCAAGAAGCAGGTGGATACACTGGCAAAGAATGCAGCCGACTTCGGTCTCACCCACTACGGCATGATGTCGAAGGACAATGGTATCATCCACGTCGTAGGTCCTGAGAAAGGACTTTCGCTTCCCGGTATGACTATCGTGTGCGGCGACTCACATACCTCCACACATGGTGCAATGGGTGCTGTAGCATTTGGTATCGGAACGTCTGAGGTTGAGATGGTTATGGCCTCTCAGTGCATCCTTCAGCAGAAGCCTAAGTCGATGCGCATCAATATCAACGGCCAACTTCAGAAGGGTGTCACTCCCAAGGATGTGGCACTCTATCTCATGTCGAAACTCACTACCTCGGGTGCTACAGGTTACTTTGTGGAGTATTCCGGTCAGGTGGTTAAGGATATGACTATGGAAGGACGTCTCACCCTCTGCAACCTCTCAATCGAGATGGGTGCGCGTGGAGGATTTATCGCTCCCGACGAGACAACATTCGAATATATCAAGGGTCGCGAGTTCGCTCCTAAGGGCGAGGCTTGGGACAAGGCAGTGGAATACTGGAAGACCCTCAAGAGCGGTGATGACGCCGTGTTCGACAAGGAACTCAACTTCGACGCTGCCGACATCGAGCCGCGTATCACCTACGGCACAAACCCCGGAATGGGTATCGGTATCACCGAGGCAATTCCCTCGCTCGATGAGATAGACGAGGCTGGTAAGGCTTCGTTCCTCAAGTCGCTCGACTACATGGGCTTCGCTCCCGGCGAAAAGCTCATCGGTCATGCCATCGACTATGTATTCCTCGGTGCATGTACCAACGGACGTATTGAGGACTTCCGCGCCTTCGCTTCTATCGTGAAGGGCAAAAAGAAGGCTGACAACGTGGTGGCATGGCTTGTGCCCGGTTCATGGGCTGTTGACAAGCAGATACGCGAGGAAGGACTCGACAAGGTGTTTGCCGAGGCAGGCTTTGCTATTCGCCAACCGGGATGCTCGGCATGTCTTGCCATGAACGACGACAAGGTTCCCGCAGGCAAGTATGCTGTGAGCACCAGCAACCGTAACTTCGAGGGACGCCAGGGTCCTGGTTCGCGCACTATCCTTGCTTCACCCTTAGTGGCTGCCGCTGCTGCTGTGACAGGAAAAATCACTGATCCAAGAGAGTTGTTGTGATATTGAAAAATTGAAGATTGAAGATTGAAAGATGAAACAGAAATTTGACGTTATAACAAGTACATGTGTGCCCCTTCCTTTGGAGAATGTGGACACTGACCAGATAATACCCGCACGCTTTCTGAAAGCCACTGACAAGGAGGGCTTCGGAGAAAACCTCTTCCGCGACTGGCGATACAACAAGGACGGTTCGCCCAAGAAGGATTTCGTGCTCAACGACCCCACCTACGGAGGCTGCATCCTCGTGGCTGGCAAGAACTTCGGTTCGGGCTCAAGTCGTGAGCATGCCGCATGGGCAATCGCCGGTTATGGATTCCGCGTGGTTATCAGCAGCTTCTTTGCCGACATCCACAAGAACAACGAACTCAACAACTTCGTGCTGCCGGTGGTAGTGAGCGAGCAGTTCCTCGCCGAACTCTTTGAGAGCATCAAGCAGAACCCGAAGATGGAGGTAAAGGTTGACTTGCCCAACCAGACTGTTACCAACCTCGCTACAGGCAAGAGCGAGCAGTTTGAAATCAACGGTTACAAGAAACACTGCCTTATCAACGGTCTCGACGATATCGACTATCTGCTTGAAAACAAGGATAAGATAGAGACATGGGAAGCGCAGAACAAATAAGCCGTCCACGCACCGGCATACAACCGTTTATCGAGATTATGGACTGCACTCTGCGCGACGGAGAGCAGACCAGCGGAGTGTCGTTCCTGCCCCATGAGAAACTGATGATTGCCCGCACGCTCCTCAAGGATGTCAACGTCGATCGTATCGAGGTGGCTTCTGCCAGAGTGTCGGAGGGCGAGAAGGATGCGGTGAAGATGATTTGCCGTTATGCCAAGCAGATAGGCAAGGCCGACAGTGTGGAGGTATTGGGATTTGTGGATGGATACAAGTCTATCGACTGGATTGTAGAGTGCGGTTGCCAAACGGTTAACCTCCTCACCAAGGGTTCGCTCAAGCATTGCACACAGCAGCTTGGCAAGACTCCGGAGGAGCATATAGCCGATATCATCGACACCATACTCTATGCCCGTTCAAGGGGCATCTCGGTCAATCTCTATCTCGAGGACTGGAGCAACGGTATGAAGGACTCTCCCGAATATGTCTATCAGATGATGGATGCACTGTGCACCGCCGATGTGAAACGCTTTATGTTGCCCGACACGCTGGGTATCATGAACCCGCTGCAGGTGATAGAGTATTTCCGCAAGATGGTGAAGCGTTATCCCAATCTGCATTTCGACTTCCATGCCCACAACGACTACGACCTCGCCGTGAGCAACTCTCTCGCAGCAGTGCTCAGCGGTGCCAAGGGATTGCATGTCACTGTCAATGGGTTGGGGGAGAGATGCGGCAATGCGCCCCTATCGAGTGTTCAGGTAATCCTCAAGGACCAGTTTAATGCCAAGACCAGTATTCACGAGGAAAAGCTCAACGACATCAGCCGACTCGTGGAGGGATATTCAGGTATAGCCGTTGCGCCCAACCAACCCATCATCGGTGATAATGTGTTCACCCAGGTGGCAGGAGTGCATGCCGATGGCGACAACAAGGACAATCTCTACTGCAACGACCTCGTACCCGAGCGATTCGGACGCAAGCGCGAATATGCTCTAGGCAAGAACAGCGGTAGGGCAAACATCGCCCGCAACCTGCAGGAACTGGGACTTGAACTCACTCCCGAACAGACACGCAGGGTGACACAACGTATCACCGAACTTGGCGACCGCAAGGAGATAGTCACCCAGGACGACCTGCCATTTATCGTCAGCGATGTGCTCAAGCATGCCGCTCCCGAGGACAAGGTAAAGCTCGTGAGCTATATGGTGTCGTCGGCATACGGCTTGAAACCGTTGGCGAGTGTAAAGGTGGAAATCAATGGCGAGCAGTATGAGAGCGACTCCACCGGCGACGGACAGTATGACGCCTTCGTCAAGGCCCTGCGCAAGATATACAAGGATAGTCTTGACCGCACATTCCCGATACTCGAGAATTATGCCGTTACCATTCCTCCCGGCGGACGCACCGATGCCCTTGTACAGACGGTTATCACATGGCGCAATGGCGACAAACTATTCCGTACCCGCGGCCTCGATGCCGACCAGACGGAAGCCGCCATCAAGGCTACATTCAAGATGTTGAACTTAATAGAAGAATAAGATATGAAATTGAAAATTGCAGTTCTCGCGGGCGATGGTATCGGTCCCGAGATTATGGAACAAGGCGTGGCAGTGATGAGTGCCGTAGCCGAGAAGTTCGGACATGAAGTGGAATATAAGGAAGCCCTCTGCGGAGCCCATGCTATTGACGAGGTGGGCGACCCCTTCCCCGAGGAGACATTCAAGGTGTGCGAAGAGGCCGACGCTGTGCTCTTTGCATCCGTAGGCGACCCGAAGTTTGACAACAATCCCTCTGCCAAGGTGCGCCCCGAACAGGGTCTGCTCGCCATGCGCAAGAAGCTCGGTTTGTTTGCCAACATCCGTCCTGTTACAACCTTCGACTGCCTCGTTCACAAGTCTCCGCTGAAAGACGAGATTGTGCGTGGTGCCGACTTCATCTGCATCCGCGAACTCACTGGCGGTATGTACTTTGGCAAGAAGCAGGAGCCATCAGTGAATGCCGATGGTGTAGAGGATGCTCTCGACACCAACTACTACACCCGTCCCGAGGTGGAGCGCATTCTGCGCGTGGGATATCAGTATGCCCGCCAGCGTCGCAAGCATCTCACCGTTGTGGATAAGGCCAACGTGCTGGCTTCCAGTCGTCTGTGGCGTAAGGTGGCTCAGGAGATTGCTCCCGAATATCCCGACGTTACTACCGATTATATGTATGTTGACAATGCAGCCATGCGCATGATTCAGGAACCAAAGTTCTTCGACGTGATGGTTACCGAGAACACCTTTGGCGACATCCTCACCGACGAGGGTTCTTGCATCACCGGTTCGATGGGTCTTCTGCCCTCAGCCTCTACAGGCAGCAGCACTCCTGTCTTCGAGCCTATCCATGGTTCTTGGCCTCAGGGCAAGGGCTTGAATATTGCCAACCCCTTGGCACAGATTCTCTCAGTGGCAATGCTCTATGAGTATTTCGACTTGAAGGAGGAAGGCGCTCTCATCCGCAAGGCTGTTGATGCCTCTCTCGACCAGAACGTGCGCACCCCTGAGATACAGGTGGAAGGCGGTGCCAAGTATGGTACTAAGGAGGTTGGTGCTTGGATTGTTGACTTTATCAAGAAAGCATGATAAAACCCATATTCACAATGCTGCTGGCCTTTGTTGGGGCTGGCAGCATTTTTTCTCAGACACAGAAAGAACCTTCTCCGACACAGAAGGAATGGCGCGACTCTCTTTCTGTGCTCAACCGTCAGATAATGTCGTCCGAGTATTCATCCGACCTCTATCTGCGCAAGGCTGCCGTAAATCTCGAACTCCAGCAGTGGGATTATGCCATCGAGACATATAACGACATCCTGAAGCGCGAACCGTCCAATCCCGCCGCTCTCTTCTATCGTGGTTATGCCAACGGCAAGTTGCGTCGTTACGAA
>JALFCW010000069.1 GCA_022771625.1 Prevotella sp. | reverse complement strand
GTCGCCCTGGGGCTTGAGTCCGAAATAGAACGTGTCGCAAGGGTTGACATAGCTGATGGGCAAACTGAACGAGGTGAGCCCCACACCACGATTGAACACGAGGGTGTCGCGCCCCGAGGCGGTGGGAGTGAGCACACTGAGCGTGTCGCGCAGTGTATCTACTCCGCCGTCGGACTTATAGAGGGCGTAGTTGGTATATACCGAATTCTGCACGGGGCAGTCGATCGACGAGCAGGCGCTGACAACGGCTGCCGCGATGGCTGCAATGATTATTCGCCGCATCTGATTTCCTCCTCTATCTGATAGTCGTTGCGGTTGCTCGAAGAGCGGCTCACAAGGTCGCCGATGAATCCCGCAAGGAAGAGTTGGGTGCCTATCATCATCATCGTGAGAGAGATGTAGAAGAAAGGCGAATCGGTGACGAGGCGCTGCTTGATGCCATTGGCAAGGCAATAGAGCTTGTCGGCTCCAAGAACGAACGCGGAGATGAATCCGATGAAGAAGACGATGGTGCCGAGGAATCCGAACACATGCATCGGTTTGCGACCGAAGCTGCTGAGGAACCACAGGGTGATGAGGTCGAGATAGCCGTTGAAGAAGCGGTTGAGACCGAATTTCGACGAGCCATACTTGCGTGCCTGATGATGCACCACCTTCTCGCCTATCTTGTCGAAACCGGCATTCTTGGCGAGGTAGGGGATATAGCGATGCATTTCGCCATATACCTCTATGTTCTTCACAACGGCCTTGCGATAGGCCTTGAGTCCGCAGTTGAAGTCGTGCAGGTTCTTGATGCCACTAATCTTGCGCGCCGTGGCGTTGAAGAGTTTGGTGGGGATAGTCTTCGACAGCGGGTCGTAGCGTTTCTGCTTGTATCCTGATACGAGGTCATATCCGTCCTCTACAATCATCTTGTAGAGGGCGGGTATTTCGTCGGGAGAGTCCTGAAGGTCGGCATCCATGGTGATGACCACGTCGCCTTGTGCCTGCTTGAATCCGCAGTAGAGGGCAGGGCTCTTTCCGTAGTTACGTCTGAACTTGATACCCTTCACGTGTTCCGACTCGCTGCCGAGGCGCTGTATCACCTGCCATGAGTGGTCGGTGGAGCCGTCGTTGACAAAGATGACCTCGAACGAAAATCCGTTGTCGTTCATCACTCGCTCTATCCATGCGTAGAGTTCGGGAAGCGATTCTTCTTCGTTGAAGAGTGGTATGATTACTGATATATCCATTTACTAAAATTACTGTGCATTGATTTCCCATCCGATGGCACTGGCACCGAGAACGGCTGCCGAGGCTCCGTCGAGACCGCTGATGAGGAACTGTGCCTTGCCCTTGAAGATATTGAGCACGTGGTCGTCGTAGCCTTTCTTGATGGGGTTCATAATGAGGTCGCCAGCCTTGACAAGACCGCCGAAGAAAATGAATGCCTCGGGACTGGAGAATGCGGCGAAGTCGGCGCAGGCCTCTCCAAGCATCTTGCCGGTGAACTCGAATATCTCGTTGGCTATCTTGTCGCCCTTGCCTGCTGCAATGCTCACGTCGAGGGATGTGATGTCCTCCGGCTTGAGGTCGCGCAGAAGGGATGGCTCGGTGCTCTTTTCGAGTATCTCGCGGGCTGTGCGTGCCACACCGGTGGCAGAGCAATATGCCTCAAGGCATCCGGTGCGTCCGCAACCGCAGGAACGTCCTTCCTTGCCTCTCACCATAGTGACATGGCCAAGTTCGCCGGCGAATCCGTCGTGACCATATACGAGCTGTCCGTTGACAACGATTCCTGATCCTACACCAGTGCCGAGGGTGATGACGATGAAGTTCTTCATTCCTCGTGCCACACCATAAGTCATCTCACCGATGGCTGCAGCGTTGGCGTCGTTGGTGATTGCCACTGGGATACCGCCGAGACGGTCGGAAAACATCTTGGCAAGGGGTACAACACCTTTGCCCCATACAAGGTTGGGGGCATGCTCGATGTTACCAGTGTAATAGTTGGCATTAGGTGCACCTATACCCATGGCCTTGATCTTGTCGATACCGCCCACTTGGTCGATGATAATCTGAAGGGCATCGACAGCTGCATCCACATAAGCCTCGCTAGTCTCATAACCTTGGGTCTTGATGGCTGTTGTGGCCTTGATGTCGCCACGACTGTCAACGATACCAAACACGGAGTTAGTTCCTCCTAAATCCAAGCCAATCACATAGGGCTTGATAGTTGATTTTTCGTTCATTTTTAGAATTAATTTTTAATTATTGACGATTTCCGAGGGCAAAGTTAGAAAAAAACTGCGATAAAACAAAAAAAACTTCGAAAAAACTTGTATATTTCGCTATTTTTTAGCAATTTTGCACTCGTTATGGCATTTCAGATACAAATAGACATATTAAATTTCATATCCAAAGGTATGCTGATAGGCATTATCGCCTCGGCGCCGATGGGGCCTGTAGGGGTGCTTTGCGTGCAGCGCACACTCAACAAGGGCAGGTGGTATGGATTTGTCACCGGAATAGGTGCTGCGGTGAGCGACATGATATATGCCGCCATCGCTGGTTTTGGCATGAGTTTTGTGATGGACTTCCTCGGAAATCAAGAGACGAGGATGTACTTGCAGATTGTGGGCAGTCTATTATTGTTTGCCTTCGGACTCTTCACGTGGCGGAGCGACCCTACGAAAAAGATTCATCAGTCGGGCAACGGAAAGGGTACGCTATGGCACAACGGACTGACGGCTTTTCTCGTCACATTCTCCAATCCGCTGATTATCTTCCTCTTCCTGGCATGCTTTGCACAGTTTGCCTTTGTCATGCCCAATCATCCTTTTGAGATGTTGGTGGGATTTGCGAGTATTGTGGGGGGAGCCCTGGTGTGGTGGTATGGACTGACGTGGCTCATCGACAAGGTGAGGGGAAAGTTTGACTCCAACGGCATCAAGCTCATCAATCAGATTATCGGTGCTGTGGTGATGCTTTGCTCGGTGCTCATGTTATTGGGAACAGTGACCAATCTCTACCGATTCTTTTAATCTTTCAACATTCAATTTTCAATTTTCAATTTTCAAAATTCAATTTTCAACATTCAATTTTCAACATTCAAAATGTTTATCGCCAACGAACTTAGGAAAAACAACATAGCTGAATATCTCTTGTATATGTGGCAGGTGGAGGACACCATCAGGGCGTTTGACTGCCAACTGTCGAGGATTAGGCGCGAATATATATCACAGTTTGACTACTCCGACGAGCAGAAGGAGGAGGAAACCGACTGGTGGGGTAATCTCATCAGGATGATGAATGAGGAGGGGTGCCGACAGAAGGGGCATCTCACCATCAACAAGGTGACGTTGTGGAATCTAGAGGAGCTGCACAAGAAATTGCTCGACTCAACGAAGTTTCCCTTCTACAGTGCGGAATACTATAAGGTGTTGCCGTTTATCGTGGAGCTGCGAAGCCGTGGCGCCGACAAGCAGGAGGACGAGATTGAGACGTGCTTCAACTCGCTCTACGGGGTGATGATGCTGAGATTGCAGAAGAAGGACATTAGTCCGCAGACGCTGAATGCCGTGAAGGAGATATCCACCTTCATCGGAATGCTCAACGACTATTATCTCAAGGACAGGGATGAGCCGCTGGAGTTTTAGTTTTAGGCACGGAGATGCGCAAAGGGGTTTTTTAGGCACGGATGAACACGGCTTTTAAGAAAAGACACGGCTGGCTGCGCTATGGGAATGGCTTAATTTGCATTAAGGCTATACTAAAGTATAGACACGGCTCGTTACCGCAGAGCAAACTAAGCCGTGAACTTGCGCAAGCAAGCCGTAATCACGAAGTGCCGTGGAAAATATCAATGCGGAGCCAAGCCGTGTCTTTGAAAAAGCCGCGGATTTCCGTGCCAAAATAAAATAATCTGTGATAATCTGTGGACAACAAAAATCATCAGTGGAAAGAATTAATTGGAAATAATAAAAAGGATAAGACTATGAATATATTGATTACAGGCTGTAATGGCCAACTGGGAAACGAGATGCAGTTGCTGGAGAAGGACAATCCCCAGCACAAGTATTTTAATACCGACGTCGCCGAACTCGACATCACCGACCAACAGGCGATTGAGGACTACGTGGAGAAAAACGAAATAGACGGTATCGTCAACTGTGCCGCTTACACCGCTGTGGATAAGGCAGAGACCAACAAGGAACTTTGCACATCGCTCAATACCGTGGCTCCGGCTTATCTGGCTGCCGCCGTGGAGAAGCGTGGGGGATGGATGATACAGATTTCCACCGACTACGTCTTCAACGGCAAGGGACATACGCCTTATCGCGAGGACGACACTCCGTCGCCCGACAGTGTGTATGGCAGTACGAAACTCGCTGGCGAGTTGGGCGTTTCGAAGTTCTGCAAGCGCACGATGATCATCCGCACGGCATGGCTCTACAGCACATTCGGCAATAACTTCGTGAAGACGATGATAAGACTGGGAAAGGAGAAGGAGGAACTGGGTGTGATATTCGACCAGATTGGTACGCCGACATACGCTGCCGACCTTGCCTCGGCTATCATGACTGCCATCAACAAGGGCATTGTTCCCGGGGTGTATCATTTCAGCAATGAGGGTGTCATCAGTTGGTATGACTTCACCAAGGCCATTCATCGCATTGCCGGCATCACCTCGTGTCATGTGCGTCCGCTCCACACCGCCGAATATCCTACTCCTGCCAATCGTCCCGCCTATAGTGTGCTCGACAAGACCAAGATCAAGCAGACCTACGGCATAGAAATCCCCTACTGGGAGGAGTCGCTGGAGAAGTGCATCAAGAAGTTATCCACAGATTGATTTTTTTAGGCACGGATAAACACGGCTTTTTCAAAGACACGGCTTTTTGGCTTGGTTTGAACTTTGGATTCATAAATGAATACACGGCTTAGTTACTATAACTATGATAGATAAAGAGTTGACAGGAAAGATAATCCATGCAGCATATACCGTTCATAATATATTGAAATTTGGTTTCTTGGAATCGGTGTATCAAAAAGCATTGAAGAAAGAGCTTGTTTCTATGGGCTTGAAATGCGAGTGTGAGAAACCCCTTGATGTCTATTATAAAGGAGAAATTGTGGGGCATTTCGTGACTGATATATTAGTGGAAGATAGTGTAATAATTGAATTAAAAGCAGTAAAAGCATTAAAGGATGAACATGAATGGCAATTGGTTAATTATCTGACTGCAACAGGACTGGAAGTTGGACTTCTGATAAATTTTGGACATAATCTTGAAGTTAAAAGGAAGATATGTACAAAGAAGCCGTGAACTTGCGCAAGCAAGCCGTAATCACGAAGTGCCGTGGATAAACAACAATGCGCAGCCAAGCCGTGTCTTTGAAAAAGCCGCGGATTTCCGTGCCAAAATAAAAGAAGCGTGTTCTCCGTGCTAAAAATATAATAATATGAATAAAGAAATAGAAAGAAGAAGGACATTTGCGATTATATCGCACCCCGACGCGGGAAAAACTACACTGACAGAGAAATTCCTCCTCTTCGGTGGACAAATACAAGTGGCTGGAGCCGTAAAAAGCAACAAGATTAGAAAAACTGCCACATCCGACTGGATGGACATCGAGAAACAAAGAGGTATCTCGGTGTCAACATCCGTCATGGAGTTCGACTACAAGGACTATAAGGTGAATATCCTCGACACTCCTGGACACCAGGACTTCGCAGAGGATACTTACCGCACTCTCACTGCCGTGGATTCGGCTATCATCGTGGTGGATAGCGCAAAGGGTGTGGAGGCACAGACAAGAAAACTTATGACCGTGTGCCGCATGCGCAACACTCCCGTGATTATCTTCATCAACAAGATGGACCGAGAGGGACGCGACCCCTTCGACATCCTCGACGAACTAGAACAGGAACTCGAAATAAAGGTGAGACCACTGTCATGGCCTATCAACCAGGGAGTGAAGTTCAAGGGCGTGTATAACATATATGAAAAGCAACTCAACCTCTTCACCCCCGACAAACAGAGGGTGACGGAGAAGGTGGAGGTGGACATCGACAGCGATGAGCTCGACAAGACAGTGGGCGAGACCGATGCCGACAAACTGCGCGAGGACCTGGAACTTGTGGATGGAGTGTATCCGGAGTTTAACGTGGATGAATATCGCAGTGCCGAGGTGGCCCCCGTGTTCTTCGGGTCGGCACTCAACAACTTCGGTGTGCAGGAGTTGCTCGACTGCTTCGTGGAGATAGCACCGAGTCCACGACCCACCAAGGCCGAGGAGCGCATGGTGGAGCCCGACGAACCGAAGTTCACTGGTTTTATCTTCAAGATTACAGCCAATATCGACCCCAACCACCGTTCGTGCATCGCCTTCTGCAAGGTGTGCAGCGGCAAGTTTGAGCGCAACAAACCATATCTTCATGTGCGTCATGGCAAGACATTGCGCTTCTCGTCCCCAACGCAGTTTATGGCGCAGAGAAAGAGCACCATCGACGAGGCATGGGCTGGCGACATCGTGGGACTGCCTGACAACGGCACGTTTAAGATTGGCGACACGCTTACCGATGGCGAGCAGTTGCACTTCCGCGGACTGCCGAGTTTCTCGCCTGAGCTGTTTAAGTATATCGAGAACGACGACCCGATGAAGTCGAAGCAGTTGCAGAAGGGTATTGACCAGTTGATGGATGAGGGTGTGGCTCAGTTGTTTGTCAACCAGTTTAATGGGCGCAAGATTATCGGAACGGTAGGACAGTTGCAGTTTGAGGTGATACAGTATCGCCTTGAGAACGAGTACAATGCGAAGTGTCGTTGGGAGCCTGTGCATCTCTACAAGGCGTGCTGGATAGAGAGCGACGACCCTGCCGAACTCGACAACTTCAAGAAGCGCAAGTATCA
>JALFCW010000038.1 GCA_022771625.1 Prevotella sp. | reverse complement strand
CTGCAAGGCACCCTTTGACAGCGTGTGTAGCGGACGTTTGGTACCGGTACCATCCGACCGCTAGATGCGGTACCACGCTCCCACTCCGCGCAGTACCAACTCACCGCTATGACGGTACCATTGGAGCGATATTCTCAGATATAGAATGAACAACTATTGTGACAATGAATGAACAACCATTGTGACATAGAGTGAATAGGCTGTAGTGACAATAAGTGAACAGGGTAGTATGGAACTATCTGAATAGCTGTTGAGATACTGTTATAAGTTAAGTTGAGTTATGTTCTCAACAGGCAAGCATTGTATTCACAAAAGGCTTTGTATGTGCATCCGAAAGCTTTGAACGGACATCCGAAAGCTTTGAATCTCCGTTCGAAGGCTTCGAACGGAAAAAAGACATAAGCGAATCATCTTCTTTTCACTCCCCTTACTGCCTGCGCCTCAAGGGGATTGTCAGGCCAATGGTGCTTGGGATAGTGGCGGCGTAGTTCCTTGCGGACTTCAAAGTAGGTTGACTGCCAAAAGTTGGCAAGGTCTTGGGTGAGTTGTACGGGTTTGAAACCTGGAGAGAGAAGTTCCATCAAAACTGGACGTTTGCCTCCGTCAACACAGGGAGTTGAAGTGAGACCGAAACATTCCTGAAGACGCACACTCAATACCGGAGCCTCTGCTCCTTGACGATAGTCAACACGTATTCTGCTACCTGTGGGTACTTGTATGTGGGTGGGGGCCAGGGTATCTATGGTGTTCTGTTGCTCGTATGTCAACATTCCCCAAATAACTTCCTCCATATTTATCTTGCGCAATTCGGCTGCAGTGGTGGCCTTGCCGATGTATAAAGGCAACCACTCGCCTACTGAGGAAAGGACTGCATCTGTGGAGACATCAGGGAGCGACAATTCGGGATGCCACGACGACACGGCAGCAATGCGACGCTGCAATGCCTGAACACTGTCGGAGAAAGAGAACATACTCAATCCGTCCTTCTTTGCTGCAAAACAGATGGCATCTGTAATACGGTCGCGCACATCATCATCAATAGGTCGGGTGTCGAGGATAATCGCACCTATGCGCAGCTCACGCCTTGCCACAACCCTACCCTGCTTGCTGTCCCAAAATACATTGTCGGTCCATCTGGCAATATCAACAAGGGAATCCTTGGACAATGGCGAGGCAAGGTATATCCTCGTACCCAAAGATGCCACTGCCAAGAGAGGACAGGCAATAAGGTCGTCGCCACTGTCGATAGTCACAATATTTCCACTGGCAAGTTTATACTTTCCGTCGTCAGTACTTAAGGCTATTCTCTCAGGATAGGCCGAAGCAATGAGCCTACCAGTGTCATAGGGTGTAGGGATATGATTGTCTTCTGCCACACGCACGAGACGGCGGTATTGTTCGGCGATATTGATAATACGTCCCCATCGGCCCAGGCGTCTTGTACGACGAGCATCGCGCATGAGGGCAATACGGGTGTTGATGTCGGCATCTGTATCGGAGTTGAGAATATCCTTTTCTTCAAGAATGGCAGCAATGTCGGCAGTAAGAGCCTTTAGGGTATCTGTCTCGGCGCAAAGCAACATCTGTGCAATACGGGGATGACAAGGCAGTGAGGCAAGTTGCTTGCCATGAGGAGTAATCTTTACTTTAGTGTCTCCCTTTGAGTCTCCATTTATGTCAATAGCACCCAACATTTCAAGCAATTGGCGAGCCTGGGCAACATTCGACTGCGGAGGTGGTGTGAGCCATGGCAGAGACATGATATCGTCTGCACCCCATGCCGATATATCAAGGAGAACAGACGAGAGGTCGGCCTCAACAATCTCGGGATTGCGACAATCATCCATACGATGTTCTGTTGCCAATGTCCATAAACGATAGCATATTCCCTCGCCCACTCGTCCGGCGCGACCAGTACGCTGCCTTGCCATATCCATGGATATACGCACTGTGTCGAGATGGCTCAACCCATTGCGTGGGTCGAACACCATACGACGGCAAAATCCGGAATCCACCACTACCCTCACTCCCTCGATTGTGAGTGATGTCTCGGCAATGGAGGTGGCAAGCACCACTTTTCTTTCGCCTTCGCGCGAAGGCATTATAGCCCGGCGCTGCTGTTGGGGAGAAAGCATACCATAGAGGGGAAGAACATTGGTGCTGCCCAGTGAATCGCCTAAGATTTCCTGACATCTCATTATCTCGGCCTGACCGGGCAGGAAGGCAAGTATATCTCCTTCATGCTCGCGATGGGCTTTCATGACAACAGATGCAACATGGCTTGCACATTCATACACGTCCGTTTCGTCGGTATGGATTATTTCGACATCATACATCCTGCCTCTACTCTCAACAAGGGGAGCATTGAGTGAACTGCATATATAATCGGTGTCAATTGTTGCGGACATTATCACAACTCGCAGGTCGGGTCTTATGATTTGTTGTGCCTCGCGAACAAGTGCCAAGGCCGTGTCGGAAGCCAGGCTCCGCTCATGAAACTCGTCGAACATCACCACTGAGATTCCTTCGAGTGTAGGATCGTCAACAAGCATCCTTAGGAGTATGCCCTCGGTAATGACCTCGATGCGGGTAGAAGTACCGACCTTGCTGTCGAAGCGGACACGATAGCCCACAGTATTACCCGTCTCCTCACCTATCATATCAGACATACGCTCAGCTATCTGTATGGCGGCAATACGACGCGGTTCGACAAGGAGTACACGCCCCTTATCGACAGCATCGAGAACGGTGAGAGGCAAAAGTGTTGACTTACCGGCTCCGGGAGGGGCGGTAAGCACTATTGAGGTATGATCGGCAAGAAGACTGTTTACCTCTTCTACAATATCCCATACCGGAAGATGGTCAGCAAGTGCCACTCTGGCCGAAAAAGAAAAATTGCACTTCTTCATATAAGAAATCACCATTAAAAAAATTATCCCCGCGATTCACATCGAGGGGATAATAACAACACAAACACAAAATATAGTTGGGCTTTTACGCCTCAACCAATATGATCTCAAACGATGTAATTAACTCATACTTTTTATTGAATGCCTCTTTCGCGGAGCTTCACCTGCCAATTCCAAGCAGACTTCAGCGTATCCTCGAGACTGGTATCTGCCTTCCATCCGAGCACCTCGTTGGCCTTCTTGGGGTCGGCCCACACCTTCTCGATATCACCGGCACGACGCGGAGCGTAAGTCCAGTTGACCTTAACTCCAGTGGCCTTCTCGAAGGCATCCACGATTTCCTTAGTGCTCACTCCACGACCTGTACCTACATTGAATACCTCGAGCTTGTCGCTATCAGTGTCGAGCACACGCTCCATAGCCTTTACATGTGCCTTAGCAAGGTCAACGACATAGATATAGTCGCGGATACATGTTCCGTCGGGCGTATTGTAGTCGTTGCCGAACACCTTGAGTTGCTCACGTATTCCCATAGCGGTCTGTGTGACGTAGGGGATAAGATTCATTGGCACACCGTTGGGCAGCTCACCGATGATGGCTGTGGGGTGCGAACCAATGGGGTTGAAATATCTGAGCAGGATGGCCTTGATAGACGCACCACTGTTGATATAGTCGCGTATGATTTCCTCGTTCACCTGCTTGGTATTGCCATAGGGGCTTTCGGCTGGCTTGATGGGAGCATCCTCTGTTACAGGAAGATTTTCCGGGTCGGGCTGGCCATATACGGTGCAGCTTGATGAGAAGATAATACCCTTAACATCATGCTTTGGCATCAGTTCGAGGAGATTGATAAGACTAGTGAGGTTGTTGCGATAGTAGAGAAGAGGCTTCTCCACACTCTCGCCTACAGCCTTGCTTGCTGCAAAATGTATGATTCCCTCAATGTCAGAATACTTATTAAAAACGCTCTCCATTGCCGCATAGTCGCAGCAATCCACCTGCTCGAAAGCGGGGCGAACACCTGTAATCTCTTCTATACCGTCAACAACATTTGCATTGGAGTTACTCAGGTTATCTACGATGACAACCTTATAGCCTGCATTGATAAGTTCGACGGTGGTATGTGAACCGATAAAACCGGTGCCACCTGTTACGAGTATTGTCTGTTTCATAAGTTTTATTTATATTTTGTATTTAGACGTGTGCAAAGTTAATAATAAATTTCCTATAAAAAAAATATTAATGCAAAAAGGTGGCGAAAATTAGTAAATCGCCACCTTTTTTATAATTCATTAATCAATTATTCCAGTCCAAACAAGGTTTTCAGGCCTCCATCTACTCCAGAGAAGCCCATAAAGGCAAGACTGAGAAGTCCGGCTGTCACCATCGTGATAGCCACTCCACGCATTCCCTTTGGCACATTCACCAGTTCGAGTTGCTCGCGTATTCCAGCGAAGACGGTAAGGGCAAGACCAAAACCAATGGCTGTGGAGAAGGCGTAGATGATACTCTCAATGAGCGAGTAATCCTTCTGGATAACAAGGATTGCCACTCCGAGCACAGCACAGTTGGTAGTGATGAGCGGGAGGAAGATACCGAGAGCCTGATAGAGGGCGGGCGACACTTTCTTCATCACGATTTCCACCATCTGCACCAGTGAGGCGATAACTAGGATGAATGCGATGGTCTGCAGATACTGCAATCCAAAGGCGTCAAGCACCAGTTTCTGTACAAGCCATGTCACAATTGTGGCAAGAGTGAGCACAAATGCCACAGCTGCACTCATACCGAGGGCTGTATCCACTTTCTTCGACACTCCGAGGAAAGGACATATTCCCAAGAACTGGGAAAGGACGATATTATTGACAAATATCGCTGAGATAAATATCAGTATGTATTCCATAATGCGTTATGCCTTCTTTAATTTGTTAACGATTGCGATGAGATAGCCCAGAGAGATAAATGCTCCCGGAGGCAGAATGAAGAGCAGCACGTTGTAGGTTTCGGGCAGTAGGGTGAATCCGAAGATACTGCCTGCTCCGAAGAACTCACGAACAGTGCCAAGAAGAGTGAGACCGAGGGTGAAGCCAAGTCCGATACCGATACCATCGCAGAGACTGGCCACAGGACCATTCTTACAGGCAAAAGCCTCAGCACGTCCCAGGATGATACAGTTGACCACGATGAGCGGTATGAATAGTCCGAGCGACTTGTTGATCTCGGGCAGATAGGCCTTGAGACACATCTGCAGGATTGTCACGAACGAGGCTATCACCACCACGAACACCGGTATGCGCACCTTGTCGGGAGTGAGGCTCTTGATAAGCGACACCACGATATTTGAGCACACGAGCACGAACATCGTAGCCAATCCCATCGACATACCGTTAATGGATGAGGTGGTAGTGGCAAGCGTGGGGCACATTCCCAAGAGAAGCACAAAGGTAGGGTTCTCTTTGATAATGCCATTGCTGATTATCTTGAAATAATTCATATCTTATATTATTACCTTATATTAATATTAATAGGTGGCGGGAGTGATACCCGCATCGCCCGTGTTATTTGGCCTTTTGGGTGGCTCCGCTATGAGCGTCGCTGTCGTCCTTGGCGGCATACACCGAGTAGGCCTGGTTGACAGCCTTGAGGAAGGCACGCGAAGTGATTGTTGAAGCTGTGATGGCATCGATGTCGCCACCGTCCTTGTTCACTGTGAGCGGCTGGGCGGCTGTCTTACCGATAATACTTCCCTTACCGTCGGCTTGGAACCACTTGTCGGCCTTAGCTCCCAATCCCGGTGTCTCTGAAGCCTGGAGGATAGTATATCCGAGCACCTTCCCTTCGGCATCAAAGCCTACGAGCACCTTCAGTTCACCACCAAATCCCATTGTAGTAGATTCAACGGCTGCACCGAGGAACTTACCTTGCTTGTCGGCTGTCTTATGAACGACAAAGACGAGTTCCTTACCGTCAAACTCCTTCTTCACTTCCTCGTCGGATGTGACGGTCAACTGGTCTGTTCCCATCACCTCCTTAATACCGTTGGCAAGTGCCAATTCATCCTGCATGCGGATGGGTTCTTCGGTGACATGGTTAACCCATGCGAGGAGTCCGCTGGTGATTACCGCCACTGCGACGAGTACCACCACCATATTCAAAAGTGTAGATTCCAGCTTTTTCATTTCTTTGTTACCTCCCCGAATCTAATTGGTTTGACGTATGTATTAATAAGAGGTGTGAATGCATTCATGATAAGAATGGCAAACGACATTCCCTCGGGATATGCACCCCAGTTGCGGATTACCACCGTGAGCACTCCGATACCAACTCCGTATATCAGTTGTCCACGTCCGCACATCGGCGATGTTACATAGTCGGTTGCCATGAAGATAGCACCGAGCATCAATCCACCGCTGAAGAGCACTGCAAGAGGACTGGCATAGGCGGGATTGGCGAGGTGGAGCAAACCACTGAGCACGAATACCGTGGCGAGGATACTCACAGGAATATGCCATGTGATGATCTTGCGCCAAAGCATAAATGCCAAGCCAAGAAGCAATGCCAATGCACATACCTCTCCGAGCGAACCTGCACCAGTCTGACAAGTGTCAGGCAGACCGATCAGCATATTGAAACTGCTGGGCAACTGCTCAAGCACCGAGGGGTCGCCACTCTTGATAGCCCATTTCATCACCGACAATGGTGTGGCTCCTGTCTCGGCGTCGAGATAAGAGGTAAGCTGACCAGCCTGAGGCCATGATGTCATCTGTGCCGGGAAACTGACGAGAAGTACGCAGCGTCCTACAAGGGCGGGGTTGAAGATGTTGCAACCAAGACCGCCAAAGCTCATCTTGCCCACACCGATAGCCACAAGGGCTCCGATGAGGATAATCCAAATAGGAAGGTTGGACGGAAGGTTGAAACCGAGCAACAAACCAGTGAGAGCGGCAGAACCGTCGCACACTGTGGTGCGCTCGTTGCGAAGAATATACTTGTTGATGGCCCACTCAAACACTACGCAGGCCAATACGCTTGTGGCGCATACTATCGCCGAACCGATACCGAAATAGGCAAACGACACGAGCAGGGCGGGAATAAGGGCGATAATCACGCCATACATATTGCGCTCCACTGAGTCGGTGCCATGGGCATGGGGCGACAGGGATACTATTAACTTTTTCATCTCGATATTCTATTTTTTAGCGTTGCGGGCACGAATGATACCCATTACCGTTGATTTACCATTGCGGATATTGTCGAGGATGGGACGATGTGACGGACATGTGAACTGGCATGAACCACACTCAATGCACGACACCACATCTTCTGCCTCTGCCCTCTCCCACATCTTCTTTGCCGAAAGGGTGGCAAGGAGATAAGGCTCAAGTCCCATCGGACATACATTGACACACTTGCCGCAGCGGATGCAGGGATCGGCTGGTTTGCGGCGTGCGTCACTGCCACTGAGGATAGTGATACTGTTTGTACCCTTGCACACAGGCACCTCGTCGGTAGTCAGTGCGCGACCCATCATCGGACCACCGGCAAGCAGTTTGTTGTCATCGTCGGGCATACCGCCACATATCTCGATAAGATCGCGCATAGGAGTACCCATACGCACAAGATAATTGCCTGGTTTTGAGAGTTTCTTACCAGTAACGGTGGTGTAACGCTCAAACAATGGTTTGTTTTTCATCACTGCCTGATAAACGGCAAAGGCAGTACCCACATTCTGCACGATGGCACCCACATTAACGGGAATGGCAGGCGGAGCTGGCACCTGGCGACGGATAACAGCATCCACTAGTTGCTTCTCTCCTCCCTGGGGATAGCGTTGCTTGAGTGGCACCACCTCTATGCGTGGGTCGGCAGCCGCCTTCTGTGTAAGCAATTCGATAGCGGCAGGCTTGTTGGTCTCAATACCGATATATCCCTTCTCCACCTTGGCGGCCTTCATGAGGAGTTGCAATCCCACGATAATCTCGTCGGCATGTTCCATCATCAATCTATAGTCGGAGGTGATATAAGGTTCACACTCCACAGCATTGATGATAACACATTCGGCAGTGGCACCTGGAGGAGGACAAAGCTTGATGAAGGTGGGGAATCCCGCACCTCCCATACCTGTCACACCGGCCTTCTTGATACTCTCCACAATACTCTCGGGAGTGAGTTCCGGACGATCCTCAACCTTTACCAAATCCTCACTGCGGTCGATACTCTCCTCCCATTCGTCACCCTCAACGCTCACGATGATGGCTGGTTTGCGATAACCAGAGGCATCGAATGCAGAGTCGATCTTAGCCACCTTACCCGACACCGAGGAATAGATAGGTGCCGAAACGAAACCACCAGCCTCGGCGAGCAATGTGCCAACCTTGACGACATCGCCCTTTGCCACTACGGGCTTTGCCGGAGCACCTATGTGCTGCGACAACGGGAATACAGCCTGCTTGGGCAGCGGTGCCACCTGAGTGGGAACCTCATGTGTGAGTTTGTTCTCCTCAGGATGTATTCCTCCTATTCTAAATGTTCTTATCTTCATATTTATTCAGTTACTGGATTGTTCTTTGGTGCAGGGAAATTAACAGCCTTGATGGCTCCTGTGGGGCACACCTTCTCACACTTGCGGCAGGAGCGGCACTTCTGCGGGTCGATGTACGACAGGTTGCCCTCGACGGTGATAGCTCCGAACGGGCACTCCTTTTCACACTTGCCACAACCGATACATGCTACAGCACAAGCCTTCTTGGCAGCAGGACCCTTGTCGCGGTTGACGCAACTAACATACACACGGCGTCCCTTCGGTCCTTTCTTGCGCAACTCGATGATGTGGCGCGGACAGGCCTTGGCACAAGCTCCACAAGCAGTACAAAGCTCCTCGTTGACCTCAGCCAAACCGGTTACGGGATTGATGGCGATGGCTCCAAACTGGCATGCTTCGGCACAGTCGCCACAGCCAAGACATCCAAATCCACAAGCGGTCTCACCGGCGGCACAGGCGTTCATAGCCGCACATGTGCGCAATCCGCAATACTCTACCGTCTTAGGGCGGTTTTCACACGTACCGTTACATCTCACCACAGCCACCATGGGCTCGGTGTTTGCAACAGCCATACCTAACAGGTCTGCCACCTGCTCCATCACTGCAGCACCACCGACAGGACAGTTGAGTCCGTCAAGACTTCCTCCGTCAGCGGCCTTCACCAATGCGTCGGCCATACCAGAGCATCCTGGGAATCCGCAACCGCCACAGTTGGCCTGGGGCAAGACAGCTGAGACCTGGGCAATCCTTGGGTCTTCCTTCACAGCAAACTTTTTGGAACACACGAACAACACGGCTGCCGCCACAAGTGCGATGGCTCCAAGCACAATCACTGCGATTAACATGAAATTCATACTTTAATACTTTATTTTTTAGTTTGTTTCTTATTCTAAAAGTTTTTCGTCCGAATGATTCTATTCCGACAGTTTTTCTACATTAAACGTTACCCCATTGCCTATACGGTTGCGACAAAGCCTTACTATAATATAATAAGGAACGAGAGCAGCAAGACCTAATAAAGCAGACAGAGTCTCGTTGGATGTGAGCCACACACACACAAACACTGTAACCACCAAGACAACAAAAGGCAGACCAAAGCCTACTAACAGCGCCTTATGGGCAGATTGCTCTGACACCGACACCAAGACACTATCACCGGCATGGTATGTAGCGGCTTGCGGTGTGACAACATCTATTGTCTTCACCTTAGTCTCTGCCGCGCTGCAATGTCCTGCCACCTTGCATGAGCCACATGCCGAAGCCTGAACGATACGCACCCTTACGATGTCATTATCGATACATTCCACGACACCTTTATGTGTGATTTTGCTTTTCATCAAGTGCAAAGGTACTACGACTTTTCCAATTATCAAACAAAAATCATCATTTTTTTGCAAAAAAGTTCGTAATCGTTTGCAGTTTTCGTTTTTTTTATGTACTTTTGTCCTTGCAAAAAGAAAAAAGCAGTTAATTATGAAGAATTCAGAGCAGACAATCCAGCAAATCGAGCGTGCCATCAAGAAGGTGGCCGACAAGTTTCCAACAGCAGAAGAGGCTACCATTTTCACCGACATTCACCTCCGTGTAAACCAAGATACTGGTGAACTTGTGGCTTTCGATGACGACGACAATGAGATAACTCGTGTCATTGTGGAGCAATGGATAAACAACCAGGATGATGACTTCTATGACAAGGTTGCCAAACAGCTTCGCAAATGTATCGACCATGAGAAAAAGACGATTGAGAACCTGGCCATCATCCGCCCATACTCTTTCGTTCTTGAAAATGAGGACAAGGAAAATATTGCCGAACTCTATGTCGTTGACGATGACACTGTCATAATCGATCCCGACCTCATGGAAGGTCTCGACAAAGACCTCGATGAGTTCTTGGAGAAACTGTTGTCAACTAATTAATACAAAAGTCTCTCAATAGGATATCCTTTGACTGCTTAAGATAATTACTGCGCACAGCAAGAGCCTTCGACCATACACTCTCATTGAGAGACGCACGGTCCCAGTCGAGCTTCCATTTTCCCAGCGACTCTATCCTGTCGATCATTATGCCAAGACTGAGTTGCTCGGTAGATAATGCCGGCACGAATCTCGACTGCTCTCCTTTCTCGTCGGATGTTATCTCTATGGCCAACTTCGCCTCAACGAGCTTATACATCAGGTCGTTCACCACTCGTATAGGAATTCCTGTCTTGTCGCGAAGTTCATTAATTGTATAAGGAGTGGCTCCTTGCTCAAAACGTCGGCACACATGACCCATAAGCATTGTGCATATCACTATCTGAAAACGATGGCTGATATCGGATGTCGTCGTGTCGAAATCAAAATAGTCGAGATTCTGACTCGTATAGCATAATTCTGCACCGAAAAGGCATATCGTCCACGAAATCTGCACCCACAGCATAAACAGCGGCAGGGCAGCAAACGAACCATAGATGGCATTGTAAGAAGACACCCATATCTGAGAATGTATATACACCAACTGCAACCACTGCATAGCCACACCAGCCAATATTCCTGGAATGATACACGACTTCACCTTGACATGGGTGTTGGGCATGAAGACATATAATCCGATAAACAATGCCGACATCAGTGCATAGGGCGACAAATCAAGCAGGAAGCCAAGTGCCGGAGTGACCAAAAAAAGGTCGGGCAAAGAACCTGTAAGTGTGGCAAAGAATATGCTGATACCCGATGTGACCACAATGACAATGGGAATGAGGAAGATAAGGGCAAAATAATCGGTAAACGTGCGGAAGATGCTCCTCTCCTTCTTCACTTGCCATATATCGTTGAATGTTTTCTCAATATTTGTGACAAGCATCAACACTGTATATAGCATGAACACAAGACCGAAACCAAGAAACACCCCACTCTTGGTATGGATGAGATAACTGTTGACAAACCCCACAATCACATCGGCAACCTGAGGTTGGGAACGGAGCGCATCCCTAAACCATATCTCGATATACTTGTTATATCCAAATCCTCTTGCCACGGCAAATACCACTGCTAATATCGGAACGATTGCAAGAAGAGTGGAATATGTGAGTGCCGAGGCATTATTCATCACTCTCTTGGTGGTGAAGAACTTTACCGCAAGCATCACCTTTTTCAATACCTCTAAACAGAAGTACTTTATAGGAGACATATCATTGGATGACACTCGCCATATATCGACCTGCAAAAACCGAATTATTTTCATTTTGTCTATTTAAATATATTGTTTTATGTAGTAAAAAAATGAAAGCACTGCCCCTATAAGCCGGGTTCTGTTCCTTAATATAAAAACATAATATATGCTATAATATATAATAAGGTGTCTGCCATTTATCTAGTCCGTATGTCACCAC
Source organism: Prevotella sp. (assembly GCA_022771625.1). Classification (GTDB taxonomy): domain Bacteria; phylum Bacteroidota; class Bacteroidia; order Bacteroidales; family Bacteroidaceae; genus Prevotella. The sequence continues at coordinate 20,160 of JALFCW010000038.1, read as the reverse complement.
ACGGCTCAAGCATTCTACCCTCCGCCGACGACAAAGTCAATTGGGCGGGCTACCCTCAAACGGCGGTTTACATGAACTTGCAGCTCCCAGACGGCACAGCCAGCCGATCACCCGACTGCTGGTGGTCTCTTACACCACCTTCTCACCCTTACCATCACCGAAGTGCGGCGGTTGTTTTCTTCTACCTCAACCTACTGTCGCCAATAGCTTGCATTTTCACAAGTGGGACACCCTTTGCTGCCCGGACTTTCCTCTCGCAGAACATAATTTTCTGCCAGCGGCAGACCAGAGCAGTGCTTTCAAAATGCAAAGATAATAAAAAAAGTCAAAACAACAAAACATTTTCGAGTTTTTTTCTTTTTTTCAATGTTAAGTGGTTAAATTCAAAAGGTGGTTAACTACAAAAGACCAAGTGTTAAATTGTAACAAATATTTACGCCAAATTGTCAGTTTTACATTTTTTGCCATTATATTTGCACCCGATTTCAATAACATGAAAAAAGTAAAACATTTAATATCTAAGAAGATGAAAAAGATTGTTAATTACATTATTCCAGTGATTTGCCTCGTGGCAATAGTATTCTCAGTGGCTGCATTCAACAAAGCGGAAGCTGCCACACCGGCTGGTCAGCCTGTTGACCTCACCTATGCTGCCGAAAAGGCATTGCCTTCGGTTGTATATATCAAGTATGTGCAAAACAGTAAGATTAAGACTGTTGACGTGCAGAGCGACCCATTCAGCGATTTCTTCAGCGATCCATTCGGTGGGTTCTTCGGACGTGGCAACGGTGGCACACAGAAAAGACAAATTCAGACTCCTAAGAAGGAGGCTGCTGGTTCGGGAGTCATCATCTCTGCCGACGGATATATCGTCACAAACAATCACGTTGTTGACGGAGCTGACGAACTGACAGTAACTCTCAACGACAACAGTGAGTACTCGGCACGTATCATCGGTGCTGACAAGACCACCGACCTCGCCCTTATCAAGATCAACGGCAAGAACCTGCCCGCTATCACCATTGCCAACAGCAATGACCTGAAAATCGGTGAGTGGGTATTGGCAGTGGGCAACCCTCTCGGTCTTAACAACACCGTCACCGCCGGTATCGTAAGTGCCAAAGCACGTTCATTGGGTGCCAATGGTGTTGAGTCGTTCATCCAGACCGATGCCGCCATCAACCAGGGCAACTCTGGTGGAGCATTGGTGAACACACGTGGCGAACTGGTTGGTATCAATGCCATGCTCTACTCTCCCACAGGTGCATATAGCGGTTATGGATTTGCCATTCCTACTACTATTATGAATAAGGTGGTTGACGACCTCAAGCAGTATGGCACCGTTCAGCGCGCATTACTCGGTATTCAGGGTGGCGATGTAAAGAACTGGGTTGATGCTCAGAAAGAACAGGGCAAGGAAGTTGACCTCGGTACGATGGAGGGTATATATGTAGCCAAAGTCGTTGACGATGGTGCTGCTGCCGATGCTGGTGTTCAGGTTGGCGACGTAATCATCAAGGCTGACGGACAGAAGCTCACCAAGATGGCTGAGTTGCAGGAACTGATGGCCAAGAAGCGCCCTGGCGACAAACTATCACTCACCTATCTCCACAACAAGAAGGAAGTGACAAAGACCATCACCCTCAAGAACGAACAGGGAACAACTAAGGTTGTTCAGAAAGCCGACCTCGACGTGCTCGATGCTGCATTCCGCCCCGTCACCGATGACACCAAGAAGCAGATGAACATCACCTACGGACTTGAAGTGCTGAAGGTGAACAAGGGTAAACTTGCAGATGCCGGAATCGGTCGCGGATTTATCATCCAGAAGGTGAACGACTCTGCTATCAAGTCTATCGACGACCTGCAGAAGGCTGTCAAGGATGCGTCAACAAGCAAGGAACCAGTGCTCTACATCCAGGGTTTATATCCCACAGGAAAGAAAGGTTACTTTGCTGTTCCATTGCAAGAATAATACTTACAAGGTTAAAAAAAATAAAAAAACGGAGCACTCCTTTGGTGTTTCCGTTTTTTTGTTATAGTTTTGCATCTGATAGGCCGAAAAAGCCAGAATTCCTATAACTAAATAGTAGCCAAAGATGAGACAGCTGAAGATTATCAAATCAATCACCAACCGCGAGAGTGCTTCCCTGGAGAAATATCTTCAGGAAATCGGAAAGGAAGAACTCTTGACAGTGGACGAGGAAGTGGAACTCGCCCAGCAGATCCGTAAGGGTGACCGCAAGGCACTCGAAAGATTGACAAAAGCCAATCTCCGATTTGTTGTGTCGGTGGCAAAACAATATCAGAACCAAGGACTTACATTGTCCGACCTCATCAACGAGGGAAATGTAGGTCTGATAAAGGCTGCTGAGAAATTCGACGAGACACGAGGATTTAAGTTCATATCCTACGCTGTGTGGTGGATTAGACAAAGTATTCTTCAGGCTATAGCAGAGCAGAGCCGCATCGTGAGACTGCCACTCAATCAAGTGGGCTCTGTCAACAAGATAAACAAGGCGCTCAACAAGTTTGAGCAGGAATTTGAGCGACGCCCGTCGGTTGAGGAGATATCTGCAACCACCGACATCCCCGAGGATAAGGTGGACGATGCTCTCAAAGCCAACACTCGACATGTGTCGGTTGACGCTCCGTTCTCGGATGACGACGGCGGCAGTATGCTCGACGTGATGGCCGACACTAACGCTCCTACCGTTGACAACGAACTGCTGATGGAGTCACTCCGCGAGGAACTGCGCAAGGTGCTCAGCACTCTCAAGGAGCGCGAGAGACTGGTGATCAAGGATTTCTACGGTATTGACACCCCGGAGAAAACTCTCGAAGAGATTGGTGCTACATACGGTCTCACACGTGAGCGAGTAAGACAGATTAGGGAGAAGGCAATACGCAAGTTGCGCAACAATTCCAACAGCAACGCCCTCAAGGCGTATCTCGGCAATTAAAAGGTGAAAATTAAGATATAAATAATTGATTAGATGAAAAAAAACATTAAGATTGCCATTGCGGCATTGATATTATGTTCAGGATTGGCATTGCAAGTCACTGCCAAGGGAAAGGTGTCTCCAAGATACCTGTTTGGCTTTTCTGCCTCATTTGCCGACTCAACGGTGTATTTCACTGACATACAAATGCTTGACAGTACATGGGTTGACTCTAAAACGAAATTCCTCTTGGGGCGCGACGAATATGCCTTGCAGTTGAAAGGCTATTTCAACTCAAATAACATGCCCAACCGCACATGCGTGGTTTTGTTTGGCAAAAACCAGAAAACTGCCGAGAAGAAACTAAAGAAACTCAAGGAAACATACACCGTCAAGGCCAAAGGTGGATATGATGTGCATTATCTGACAAAGGATGATTTCCAATTCAAATCTGTATATATGGGTATTGAGGAGGAACAACCAGTTGAGAAGCCCAAGAAAGTGAAGAAAGAGAAGTCTGACAAAGACAGACCAGGAAAAGACAGGCCAGGCAAAGGAAAGCCTCATAATGGACATGGTCCTGGTATGCACTAATCTTTATCCACATCACACTCCTCCCCCTCCTTCCGCCCGTGCATCACGAGTGAAATGAAGGGGGATGACTATATTAAAAAGATGTTTTAGGGAAATTCCCCTCATTTATAGGAAAAAACCTCTTTGTTTTATATAAATTAATCGTAACTTTGCAGCAAAATACAAATTAGTTATTAATTTTATTAATATATAAAGGAGAAAAAGACATGAAAAGAACATTTATTCTCTTAGCTTTAGTGGCGTCAATGCCGCTTACCATGAATGCGCAAGACGACATGTATTTCGTGCCGACAAAAAAGAATGTGGAGAAATCAAAAAAGGACTACGGAATGCCTAAGGATACCTACTACTCAGGCAGCAACCGTAGTGTTGACGACTACAACCGTCGCCACACTGAATGTTGGGAAAACCAACTAAAGGATGGCAGTCAGGTGGTGGCCATAGATTCTCTTGGCAACGAGATTGCTACTGTTAACGTCAGGAAAGGTAAGTCAAAGCACGACTCCATCCTGAATGAAGACTACAAATACACCCGAATGATGGAAATGTGGGACGGATACCAGTGCAGCAATGCCTACTGGCGTGGATACAACGACGGACGATTCAATCGCTGGTATGGATGGAGCTCATACTACGACCCATGGTATTATTCATCATGGTATGGCCCATACAGCCTTTGGTATGACCCATGGTTCTACGGCTATGGCGGATGGTATGGAGGATGGTACGACCCATGGTTTTACGGCTATGCGGGATGGTATGGAGGATGGCACCCCTACTACGATTGGGGATGGCACGGTCACTACTATCCTGTATATGGCGGCGGCAGTGGCGGCACCAGATACTATGGCACTGGTCGTGCCGGTACTGCCAATCATGGCAATGGTTCTTATGGCCGACCAAAATCGGCATTCGGTTCTGGACGCAGCATCAGTTCAGGCATTGCCAACAGGGATAGAAGCAACAGTGTGATTACGCGAAGCGGAACATCCAACAGATACAATTCCAATCGCAACGTTTCTTATCAAAGGAACAACATCAACACCTCTTCCAGTCGCAATCAAAACTACAGTAGCTCCAGCAGCTCACGCAGTGGCAGTTTCAGTAGCGGCGGCAGTTTTGGCGGAAGTCGTGGCGGCGGTATCAGTGCCGGTGGTTCACGCTCTGGCGGTAGCATCAGTCGTGGTGGAAGAAGATAAGTTGATTAATTAAAAATTAAGAATATGATGAAGAAAAAGATATTATTTGGATTATTGGCAATGACTGCAATATCTGCCAATGGTCAAGAGACATACGAGAATGCCAACCTGATGAAACCCGAACTTACGGGTACGGCAAGATACATCGGTATGGGTGGAGCTATGGAGGCATTGGGTGCCGACATCTCCACCATCAGCACCAACCCTGCTGGCATCGGACTGTTCCGCAGTTCGTCGGCCAACATCTCTTTCGGTCTATCCTCTCAACAGGATGTCACCACCTATGGTGCCGACCACAAGACGGTGCCGAGTTTCGATCAGGCTGGCTTCGTTTATAGTATGCGCACCAACAGTAATTCATTCCTGAATTTTGCGTTCAACTACTCCAAGAGCCGCAATTTCAATCAGATTCTGAATGCTGTAGGAAAACTTAATGGTTCCTCGCAGAACAAGCTGACTTACAATAAGTTTGCTTCAAATGACGATTTCCTGTATTTTGATAAGGACGGCACTATCCTCTCCGACTATATACAATTTAGTCAGTCGGATTATCTTTATGCCAACAATATCAATTACGAAGAGGATGCCGATGGCAACGGCACCTTCTATGGATATGACGGCGATGCCTACGACATGTATCGTGCACAGTCGGGATATATCGGCAGATATGACTTCAACATCAGCGGAAATGTCAACAACCGATTCTATTGGGGAATAACCGTAGGACTGCAGGATGTCCACTATAATGGATTCTCCGACTATATCGAGACTCTTGGCAACAGCACTGTTGAGGTGATGGACACAAGAAAAATCACCGGTAATGGCGTTGACATCAAAGCTGGTATAATCTTCCGCCCTGTGGCTGAATCTCCATTCCGCATCGGACTATCTGTTTCTACTCCGACATGGTATAAACTCAAAACGAGCAACTACACAAGTATGTCGCTTCTCAATAGTGGTGTATCACAAGAGTTGTATGATCCCGATATAAATGAGTCATACGAGTTTAAGCTCTATACTCCATGGAAATTCGGTGCAAGCCTCGGACATACCGTCGGCAACAACCTCGCCCTCGGTCTATCCTATGAATATGCCGACTATTCCACTGCCGACACTCGTGTGATTGATGGCTATGACTACTATGGCAACGAGGAAAGCTATAGCGAATATGCCACCAACCAGCATACCAAGAACACTCTCAAAGGTGTTTCTACCCTCAAGGTGGGTGCTGAATTCAAACCCGATCCTGCCCTTGCCGTCCGTCTTGGTTTCAATTATGTGTCTCCGATGTACAACAAGAGCGGTGCCAAGGACGGTACTCTCGACTCCTATGGCGTGTTCTATCAGTCGCAGTCTGATTTCACCAATTGGGAGGACACCTACAGGGTTACAGCCGGTTTGGGATACAACATCGACAGATTCAATATTGACTTGGCTTATCAGTATTCAACCACCAACGGAAAGTTCTCACCCTTCTACGATTATGCCGACAATATGAATGCTGATTGTCTGCCCAACAACAACTTTGAGCAGTGCAAGGTGAGCAACAAGCGTCATCAACTGATGCTAACACTTGGTTATAGGTTTTAATTTTATATAAAGTTCTGTGAAAAGATTATTTATTTTTGCAATAGCAGTAATGACTGTGTCCATGACATGGGCACAGTCTTCGCATGAATATCGACCGGCAGTGTCGATTCTTGGTGATTCATATAGTACATTCGAGAATTATCTCTCTTGCGACTCCAACGCAGTGTGGTATTTTAACGGAAAGCATGAGAATACTGACGTGACCACAGTGGAGCAGACTTGGTGGCACCAACTGATAACCCAAAAAGGATGGCGCCTCGACAAGAATAACTCTTTCTCTGGTTCTACGGTGTGCTTCACAGGATATAACCGTGAGGACTACTCCAACCGCTCGTTTGTCAACCGACTGAAGTATCTCGGTTGCCCCGACATCATCCTGGTATTCGGAGCTACAAACGACTGTTGGGCTCATTCTCCCATCGGCGAATATAAATATGCCGAATGGACAAACAAGGAACTATACTCCTTCCGTCCGGCTATGGCATGCATGCTCGACGGACTGAAAAAGCATTATCCCAACGTGGATATTTATTTCATTCTCAACAGCGAACTGTCGGATGAAATCAACACCTCCGTCCATACCATCTGCAAGCACTACGACATTCCCGTCATTGTTCTCCATGATATCGAAAAAATCAATGGACATCCCAGTATCAAGGGTATGAAGGCAATTGCAGAACAAATCGGAGATAAATTGAAGGTTGAAAATTGAAGATTGAAGAAGTCAAGACGTATTTGATGATTATTTTGATTAGGAATGGATTATAATTTGTTGAATGAATTGAATGAGAGTCAACGCGCCGCCGTAGAATACTGCGATGGCGCGCAACTCGTTATAGCGGGTGCCGGTTCGGGAAAAACGAGAGTGCTCACCTACAAGATTGCCTATCTCATCGGCGAGAAAGGTATGAAACCATGGAACATCCTCGCCCTCACCTTCACCAACAAGGCGGCAAAGGAGATGAAACAGCGTATCGAGACCATCGTCGGACCACAGGCACGCTATATCAACATGGGCACTTTCCATTCCATCTTCTCGCATATCCTTAGGGCTGAGGCCAACCACATTGGTTTCAATTCCAACTTCACTATCTACGACCAGACCGACTCCCGTTCTCTCGTGAAAACCATTATCAAAGAGATGAACCTCGACGAGAAGGTGTATAAGCCCTCTGCTGTTGCTGATCGTATCAGTATGGCCAAAAACCACTTGATGACTGCCGCCAAATATGCCAACTCGAATACTACTGTCACCACCGACATGCAACACAAGATGCCGGCAATAAAGGATATCTATTCACGCTATAGCGACAGGTGCCGCCAAGCCAATGCAATGGATTTCGACGACCTTCTATTGAATATCTACCTCCTCTTTGCCAATAACGATGAGGTGAGACGTAAGTACGCCGAGAAATTTGAATATGTGCTTGTTGATGAGTATCAGGACACCAACTTTGCCCAGCAATCCATTGTCCACCAGATTACTAAGGAGCGCCAAATGGTGTGTGTCGTTGGTGATGATGCACAGAGCATATACAGTTTTCGTGGGGCAAATATCGACAATATCCTTGGATTCCAACAGACATACTCCAACGCCCGTCTTTTCAAACTCGAGCGCAACTACCGTTCCACACAGGCTATCGTCAATGCAGCCAACAGTCTGATAAAGCATAATCAGAGGCAGATACCCAAGAACGTGTTCAGTGAAAACGAGCAAGGCGAGAAAATCAAACTCAAGATGGCTTATAGCGACAAGGAGGAGGCAATGATAGTATGCAACGAGATATCACGGCTCCGACGCACTGAGACTTGCCCCTACAGCGACTTTGCCATCCTCTATCGCACCAATTCCCAAAGCCGCAGTTTTGAGGAATATATGCGCAAGCAGAATATCCCTTACAGAATTTACGGCGGACTGAGCTTTTATCAGCGCAAGGAGATAAAGGATATCATCGCCTACTATCGCGTGGTGGCAAATCCCGACGACGAGGAAGCCATCAAGCGCATCATCAACTATCCCGCAAGGGGTATCGGAAACACCACACTCTCTAAGGTGGTGGAAAAGGCTACAGAGAAAGGTATCAGTATATGGAAGGTGCTCAATAACTCTGAGGCATGCGGACTTGACATCAGTAAGGCCACTCACACCAAACTGCATAATTTCTGCTCAATGCTTCAGATGTGGATGCAGCGCAGTTTTAATGATGACGCATATACTCTTGGACGTGACATCATTCAAGAGAGCGGTATGTCGAAGGATATTTTCTCGGGCAAGGACCCTGAGGATATCGCCAGACAGGAGAACGTAGAGGAATTCCTCTCCGGACTATCTGATTTTGTGGAGGGCCGACGTGAGGAAGACATGGGCGACCATGTATCGCTTACGGATTTTCTGCAGGAGGTGTCACTTATGACCGACCTTGACAGTGATGGTGATTCCGATGAACCAAAGGTTGTACTCATGACCATACATGCCGCCAAGGGTTTGGAATTCAAGACTGTCTTTGTTGTTGGATTGGAGGAGAACATCTTCCCCTCCCCTATGTGTGCCGACAGTATCAGAGGATTGGAAGAGGAGCGTCGTCTGCTCTATGTTGCCATCACCAGGGCCGAGAAGCACTGTTTTCTCACCTGTGCCCAAAACAGGTTTAGATATGGCCGTATGGAATTTGACACTCCCTCGCGTTTCATCCGCGACATCGACTCCCGTTTCATCCATATCGACGGCGAGCGCCCAGCCCCCTCCTTCCAAAGCCCCCATTCCCCCAGGCCTACCTTCAAAAGCGCCCCTTCCCCCAAGCCCTCCTTCCAGAGCGCCCCTTCCTCCCAGCCATCGTTCCAAAGCGCCCCTTCCCCCCAGCCACAGTTCTCGACAGTTTCGCTGTCGAGCCCCTCGTCATCCCCGCAGTCGAGCCCCTCGTCATCCCCTTTAATCCCGGGCGACATCATCGAGCATTCTCGTTTTGGCATTGGCGAAGTTATCAAGATAGAGGGCACAGGCGACAACTGCAAGGCCACGGTCAGCTTCCGCAATTCCGGCACCAAGCAGCTCCTTCTCAAGTTTGCAAAATACAACAAGCTATAACCCCCTCATATATTATACAAGTAAAAGCAACAATATAAAAAAATTAGAGCGCCTCGTCATCGGGGCGCTCTATTTGTCTTACCTTCATCTTGGGCAAGTGTTTCTTCTTGCGTAGATAGGCTGCCTTGCGCAGCTCATATTCCTCGCGGTGTTTCTCCAGAAAATTATCTGCCATCACTCTTTGCGGAATTTGTTGTAGATAACACTAATCTTCAGCTTTGATTCATCAGTTCCATCTCCACGAACAAGTCGGGTGCTCTTCAGTCCCATCTCATTGCTCACATTAGTCACACTCGTCGAGCTACTTGTTGTAGATGAGTTGGTAGATACTTTAACAGGTATCAACACCACCTTGTTCCAGTCATCACCATCATAACCATTCATCTTGTTCTGCCAAAGCTTATTCACCAGGTCAGAGATATTATTGAATGTATAGGTATTCCGCGACGAACTGTAAGTGGCGAGATACGACACCTTACTGTCGGGCACGTTCTTATCCTCAAAGAATGAGTATAAACTATCCTTTGGCACCATCATGATATATTCCGGAGCAACAAACATCGACTCGTCCGAAGTGTAGTTGTATCGCGGAATAACCACCTTCGCACTACTGATAGTGTCATTCTCATGCCCCCTCTTGATGTCCTCAATAGGCAGCGTCATCTCGGTGAATATACCCGAAGGACTCTTGATGTATGTGCACGACTCGTCACTCGCCAATTCACTCATCTTTTCCTTGTCATTGTCGATGAATGTAGTCTGCATCACCTCCTCCGTACCGGGGAATGTAATCTCCACCGCACTGATGGTGTCGCTCCTCAAAGCCTTGAAAGCAACCGACATGTTGACAAAAGCCACCTCACCCATATTTCCGATACCGTTGGTCTGCTCGAAATAGAATCCTGGACAAACATTGTGTATGAAATTATAAGATGACGAGAAATACTCCGGATGCTTATAGAACGATGTCAGCAGATAAGTGCCATAGTTCTTATACTTGTTTCCGCTTCTGTCAACATACACCTCCTCCTTGTTGAGGTCGATGATGACAGGGCGCATAGAGTCGGTTGTCACCAGACCCTGATATGTATATGACTTTGCCAACTTTATCTCGTTGCCGTCATTACGCAAGTATCCCTCCTTCTCAATGTCGAAGTTGGTATAATATTTCACGCCCTCCTCAAGAGGCTTTGCCAATTCGTGCAATGTCAACTTCATAGGGTTGATGGTATCACCCTTGAAACTGTTGAAATACACACCGATATAACATTTGTCGGCAATATAGTTGCCCCACTCGTCCTTGTCGCATTTCAGACTGTCCTCCTTTGGCGAGGCATAGAAGATAGTCTGCAGCACGCTCAACTGACTAGAGAAACTGCTTTGCACGTATGAACCCGTTTCCGTGTCCTTCACGTGTCCGATATATGGATACGTGCTCGTTGCCAATACCGAGTCAACCGTTATCGACCTAGTACTGACACCAAATGTATCCGGAATCAGCTCAAACTTGTCTGCCGTATGCGTAAGAGAGTCACCCAGCGTGTCTGTAGTATCGTCGCATGCCGTTAATCCCAAATACATTATGGCAGCCACGAGCATTAATCGTATTTTCATGAATATAGAGGTATTAATTTTCAATCTTCAATTTTCAATCTTCAATCTTCAATTTTCAATCTTCCCCGCATATCCCATCAAAAAACTCCTTGTATGCAGCCTTATAGTCTTCCCCAGGATTTCTTAACACCGGTACGCCCTTACCCTCTGCATATTCCACGAGCGACTGGTCAACACCTGTTCCAGCCTCGATGATTCCGTCGGAGTAATCGATGGCCATCTTTGAAAGCGAATTGAAATCGAGTCTTTCCGGATACGCCGAAAGCACATCTGCATTTGCATCACGGAATTCAATGAAATGACGCAAGTCGGGCCCGAAGTCACCCTCGACATCCTTGTTGAACAGCGATGTCACCACCTTTACATTTGCGAATGAAGGCTCATCCTTGTATGCCGTCTTGATATACAATGGTACGATTGATCCCATCCATCCCTGGCAGTGGATTACATCCGGAATCCAGCGCAATTTCTTCACTGTCTCCAGCACACCACGAGCAAAGAAGATAGCTCTCTCTCCGTTATCTTCATAGTCAGCTCCGTTCTCATCCTTGCCCATCAGACGTTTCGTAAAGTAGTCATCGTTGTCGATGAAATACACTTGAATCCTTGTTTGCGGAATTGATGCCACCTTGATGATCAATGGATGGTCGGTCTCATTGATAATAAGATTCATTCCTGAAAGACGAATCACTTCGTGAAGTTGTCCACGGCGCTCATTGATATTACCCCATTTGGGCATGAAGGTACGGATATCAGAACCCTTCTCCTGCAGCAACTGCGGGAGTGCTTTTCCCATTACGGACATTTCGCTTTCGGAGACATAAGGAAAAATCTCCTGATTGATGAATAATATTTTCTTTGCCATAAATTTATGATTTGACACTGCAAAGATACGATTTTTTTTCCAAAAAACGGCATTTTCTTTTGATTTTTGCTAAAAATAAACTTTTATTTGGTATATTTTTGGTATATTTCTTCCATATTTGACAAAAATTGTGTTATTTTGCACCCGATTTCAGCCATTAAGGCTATATTACATATTAGAAAGATGAAAGTATTTAGCAAGATTGCAGAACTTCAGAACGCATTATTCGATGCACGTAAAGAAGGCAAGACTATCGGTCTTGTTCCTACAATGGGAGCCCTCCACGAAGGTCATGCCTCATTGGTAAGACGCAGTGTGGCCGACAATGACGTCACGGTGGTATCGGTGTTTGTCAACCCCACCCAGTTCAACGACAAGAACGACCTTAAGAACTATCCCCGCACCCTCGATGCCGATTGTCGCCTGTTGGACGAGTGTGGTGCCGACTATGTCCTTGCCCCTACCGTTGAGGAGATGTACCCCACTCCCGACAACCGACAATTTGAATATCCTCCCGTATCCACTGTTATGGAGGGTGCTCATCGTCCTGGGCATTTCAATGGAGTGTGCCAGGTGGTAAGCCGACTGTTTTATATCGTACGCCCACACAAGGCTTATTTCGGCGAGAAAGACTGGCAGCAGATTGCCGTCATCAAGGCTATGGTGAAGCATTTGGGCATCAACGTCTCGATTGTTGAATGTCCCATCGTCAGGGATGCCGACGGTCTTGCACGCTCAAGCCGCAACACATTGCTCTCTCCCGACGAGAGAGCCATTGCCCCGAATATCTACAAGGCATTGAGCGAAAGTGTGAAATACGCTGAGTCTCACTCACTTAAGGACACCCACGACAAGGTTGTTGCCGACATCAATGCTATCGACGGACTTGAGGTGGAATACTTCTCAATCGTCAACGGCGACACATTGCAGGATGTAGCTCAATGGGACGACTCTGATTATATCGTGGGTTGCATCACGGTATATTGCGGCAAAACCCCCATCCGACTTATTGACCATATTAAATACAAGGGATAATATTAATAGATAATAATATTAATAGATTATGTTGATAGAAGTATTAAAGTCAAAACTGCATTGTGTGACAGTCACTGAGGCCAACCTCAACTATATGGGCAGTATCACCATCGACGAGGACTTGCTCGATGCTGCCGACATGCTCCCCGGCCAGAAGGTGCAGATTGTTGATAACAACAACGGTGAGCGATTTGAGACCTATATTATAAAAGGTGAGCGAGGCAGCGGTTGCGTATGTCTCAATGGTGCCGCCGCACGCAAGGTGCAGGTGGGCGATGTCTGCATCATCATTGCCTATGCTCTCATGGACTTTGAGGAGGCAAAAACATTCCAGCCACGCGTGGTTTTCCCTGAAAACAACAAAGTGGTGAAATAATAAAAAAGCCCGGGGACATTTCCTCGGGCTTTACTTTTCTTATTCGATGACCACAAGCGGGTCGCCTTCCATAACAGTCTGTCCAGGCTGCACTAGGATAGCAGTCACCTTTCCGCCCTTCTCGGCATCCAGGTTATTAGCCATCTTCATTGCCTCAAGAACGACAACCGTATCACCTTCGGCAACAGTATCGCCCTCAGCCACCTTTATTTCGGTGATCACACCAGGCAGCGGAGCCTTGACAGCATTCTGGTTGTTCGACCTTGATGCGTCAGCACCCGACGAAGCAGGAGCTGGGGCAGGAGCAACGGGTCTTACTACAGGTTTCGGTTTCTCAGGCTCCTTCTCGGGCTCCATCTCCACCTTATACTGCTCACCGTTGACAGTGACATCAGCCACATTCTCCACGATGTCGCCGATGGCTACCTTATACTCCTTGCCATCGATTGTATATTTGTACTCTTTCATCTTATTACTTTTTTGATGGCAGCTGGGTCATGCTCAATGCATAACCATTCCATTGCGTATTGCGCTCGTCAATGGTGATCACACCAGTTATCTTGTCGTGCACATTATTGCCCTTGAATTCATGAAGGGCAAGCGCAATGGCTGCAAACACGTTTTTATCTTCTTTCATAATAATTACATTGGTATGTTACCATGCTTCTTGGCAGGCAGCGACTCGCGCTTTGTGGCAAGCTGGGCCAATCCGCGGCAGATGCGGAAGCGAGTGTTGCGAGGCTCGATCACATCGTCGATATAGCCATACTTGGCTGCCTGATAAGGAGTGGCGAACAAGTCGTTGTACTCTTCCTCCTTCTCGGCCAGGAATGCCTGTACGTCCTCGCCTGCTTCCTTCTTTGCCTTTGCTTCCTTGGCACAGAGCACTGCCACAGCACCCGAAGCTCCCATAACGGCAATCTCTGATGATGGCCATGCATAGTTGAGGTCGGCACGCAACTGCTTGCAACCCATAACGATGTGGCTACCACCATAGCTCTTGCGCAGTGTGATGGTAATCTTGGGCACAGTAGCCTCTCCATAAGCATAGAGCAACTGGGCTCCGTGGAGGATGACTGCATTGTACTCCTGACCTGTTCCGGGCAAGAATCCTGGTACGTCAACAAGACTGACGATTGGAATATTGAAGGCATCGCAGAAACGCACGAAACGTGCTCCCTTGCGGCTTGCGTTTACGTCGAGCACACCGGCATATACTGATGGCTGGTTGGCCACGATACCTACGCTCTGACCGTTGAAGCGGGCAAAACCGATGATGATGTTGCGGGCAAACTTAGGCTGGATCTCGAAGAACTCGCCGTCATCCACAATACCGCCAATCACCTTATACATGTCGTATGCCTCATTGCCATTGTCGGGGATAATCTCGTTGAGGGCATCCTCCAGACGGTCGATAGGATCCTCGCACTTCTTGCGTGGAGCTGTCTCCATATTGTTCGACGGGATATATGAGAGCAGTGTCTTGATCATCTGCAGTCCCTCTTCCTCTGTCTTTGCTGTAAAATGTGTCACACCACTCTTCGATGCATGCACACTGGCACCACCAAGATGCTCCTGGTCGATGTCCTCACCGGTCACCGACTTTACTACCTTCGGACCTGTAAGGAACATGTATGATGTGTTCTCCATCATCAGTGTGAAGTCGGTAAGGGCAGGTGAATAAACAGCGCCACCGGCACACGGACCGAAGATACCGCTAATCTGGGGAATAACACCAGAAGCGAGGATATTACGCTCAAAGATCTCGCCATATCCTGCGAGGGCGTTGATACCCTCCTGAATACGTGCACCACCCGAGTCGTTGATACCGATTACCGGAGCACCCATCTTCATGGCCATATCCATCACCTTGCAAATCTTCTGTGCCATGGTCTCAGAGAGAGAACCACCATTTACTGTGAAGTCCTGGGCGAAGATAAACACCAGGCGACCGTCGATAGTACCCGAACCGGTTACTACACCATCACCCAGATACTGCTTCTTCTCCATACCGAAGTTGGTGCAACGGTGGAGCTTGAACATGTCATATTCCTCGAAGCTACCTTCGTCCAGCAACATGTTAATACGCTCACGTGCTGTGTATTTGCCACGAGCATGCTGCTTCTCTATGGCCTTTTCGCCGCCACCGATACGCGCTGTCTCGCGCTTCTCGATAAGCTGCTTGATTTTTTCTAATTGTTTGCTCATCTTATTTTTTAATATTATAATATTTTAATTCTTTGATTCTTCAAGCCTTTAGCTTGAAGACTTAATGCTCGCAAAGCTCAGTGAGAATGCCCTCGGTTGACTTCGGGTGGAGGAATGCGATGTTGAGGTTCTCGGCTCCCTTGCGAGGTGCCTTGTCGATCAGTCTAACGCCCTTCTCGTCACACTCTGCCAATGCATTGGCAACTCCATCCTCAATGCAGAATGCCACATGGTGAACACCATGGTTGCCCTTGTCGAGCCACTTCTGGATTGTACTCTCGGGAGATGTCGGTTCGAGCAGTTCCAACTTAACCTCGCCACACTTCAGGAATGCGGTCTTCACCTTCTGGTCGGCCACTTCCTCAATTGCATAACACTTCAGTCCCAGTACATTTTCAAAGTACGGGAGTGATTCTTCGATACTCTGGACTGCTATGCCCAGATGCTCAATGTGAGAAATCTTCATAAATACTTATGTTTTTAAACATTAATACTGTTCTAATATTATATAGGTCTATTAAGACGATGCAAAGGTAGGAATTATTCTTCGAACTTGCAAAGATTGTATTGAAAATATTGTTAAACTATCGATTTATCGGCAATATTGACTTAATTTTCATACATTTTAATAATAAAAAAGCGTCTTTTCCGTTTATAATATTATATAAAATATGCATCAATCATGTTACGAAATATTATTCTCGCATTGATATTATTCCTGCCCCTATGCTCGCTGCAGGCACAGGAATTCACCCTCACCGGCAGGGTTGTTGATTCTCACGACTCACCCATCGAGTTGGCGTCTGTCTCTTGTCTTTCTCAGGGCAAGGCCACGATGACCGACCTCAAGGGCCATTTCTCCATCTCTCTTCGCTCTGCCGACAGTGTGGCGGTAAAGTTTTCGATGATTGGTTATAAGTCGAAGACTCGCATCCTACGTCGCCCGAGGGGCAAACAGACGTTGAGGATTACCCTCCTGCCCATGGATGCCCTCAGCGAAGTGGTTGTCACTGAGAAACGACGTCAGACCACCGCCACCGAACAACTCGACATCAAGAATCTCAAGGACAACCCCTCGGCGTCGGGCAATGCCGTCGAGGAACTTATTCAGCAACAGGCGGGAGTAAGCTCCCACAACGAACTCTCCTCGCAGTATAACGTGCGTGGCGGCAGCTTCGACGAGAACTCTGTATATATAAATAATGTGGAGATCTACCGCCCCCTACTCATCCGAAGCGGACAGCAGGAGGGACTGAGCATCATCAATCCCGACATGGTGGAGTCTATCGGGTTCTCTTCCGGAGGATTCGAGGCTAAGTATGGCGACAAGATGTCTTCGGCTCTCGACATCACCTACCGCCGCCCCACCCGTTCCGAACTCTCTGCATCCATGTCGCTTCTTGGCGGCACTGCCTTTGCCGCCGTGGGCAACAAGCGTCTGTCGATGAGCCATGCCATGAGATACAAAACCAACCGCTACCTCCTGGGTTCTCTTGAGACCAAAGGCGAGTATCGTCCCAACTATCTCGACTATCAGACATTCATCAGTTATCGCCCCGACTCTCTCTGGACGATTGATTTCCTCGGCAATATATCCGAGAATCACTATAACTTCCTCCCCACCGACCGCGAGACCTCCTTTGGTACAATGGAAGACGTGAAATCGTTTAAGGTGTATTTCGACGGACAGGAGAAAGATGTCTTCCGCACATTCTTCGGCAGTCTTGCCGTCAGTCGCCTGTTGGGATCAAAACTCCAAACCAAGATATCGTTGCTCGCATCGGCATTCTATAGCAAGGAACAGGAACGCTACGACATCCAGGGACAGTATTGGCTCGACGACACCCAGAACAGCGAGAACCTCGGTGTCGGGACATATATGGAGCATGCCCGCAACTACCTCACGTCGAAGGTGGCGAGTGTCAAAATGATGGTGAATCACAAGTCGCGCAAGCACGACATCGAGGGTGCCCTTACGATGAAGTTTGAGGATATCAAGGAAAAAGCATCCGAATATGAGATGCGCGACTCCAGTGGCTACTCCATCCCCCACAATCCCGATCGCCTCGACCTCATCTACACCCTGCGCTCCTCCAATCACATCAACACCACTCGCCTTGAGGGTTATCTGCAGGACACCTATCGCTTTGCCTCCCACGGTGAGCGTCAGTCGTTCTTCACCCTCAACTATGGTTTGCGATTCAGTCACTGGTCGTTTTCCGGTGAGACCACCGTGTCTCCTCGTGTGTCCATTGCCATGGTTCCCGCCTTCAACAGCGATGTCACCTTCCGTTTCTCCACGGGTTTATATTATCAGGCCCCGTTCTTCAAGGAACTTCGCGACACCGTCACCACCGATGGAGTGACGCGTGCCGTTCTCAACAATAAGATAAAGAGCCAGCAGTCCATACACTTTGTGGGAGCCTTCGACTACCGTTTCAAGATGAAGGACCGTCCCTACAAGTTCTCTGCCGAGGCATATTACAAACTCATGCACAACCTCATCCCATATAATGTTAATAATGTGAAGATTACATATTATGGCGGCAACCAGTGCGATGGTTATGCCGCTGGTCTTGACCTCAAACTATATGGTGAGTTTGTCCCCGGCACCGACTCATGGGTAACCTTCTCGTTGATGAGCACCAAGCAGAAGATGAATGGCAAATGGGTTCCAATGCCCACCGACCAGCGTTATGCTGTGAATGTTCACTTCACCGATTATTTCCCTGGCACAGAGAAATGGAAGATGACACTTCGTCTTGCCATTGCCGATGGTTTGCCATTCGGAGCGCCACATAGTGGTTTGGAGCATCAGGATTTCCGTGCCCCGGCATATAAGCGTGCCGACATCGGAATGAGTTATTGTCTCTATGAGAGAGGCAGTCATGGCAGTAGCAAGTCTGCCATCAAGAATGCCTGGATTGGCATTGACTGTCTTAATCTTTTTGGCATTAACAATGTCAATTCCTATTATTGGGTCACGGATGTCACCAATCAGCAATATGCCGTTCCCAACTATCTCACTGGGCGCCAGATCAACGTCAAATTATCTATAAAACTATAATTCCCTTTTTCTACCTCACCCGTCCTCTGCTGCTAGGATCTTTTCGAAAATCATCCCCCGTCCCCTTCTTTACCCTTAAAGAAGGGGCTCCACCTCTCCCCCGGCCCCCTCTCCTCAGGAGAGGGCTCCAACCGGTAAACCGGCTGTTCTGTACTCGCAAACAAGCTCTCGCCCCTTCGGGGTTGCTCGTAGAGTTTTACGCAACAAAGTTGCGATTATCCAAGCGCCTTCGGCGCCCCTGCGGAATCAGTTATATGTCATCAATCATTAATCAGAGCCTTTGGCTCTTAATCTGTGTCAATCTGTGATAATCTGTGGTCTGAAACAAACATCTGTGATCTGAACTATTGTCCACAGATTATCACAGATTAACACAGTTTTTTTTATAACTTTGTTATAATTATCACAGATTTTTTAGGCACGGAAATCCACGGCTTTTTAAAAGACACGGCTTAGCTCCGCATTGAAATTATCCACAGCACTTCGTGGTTACGGCTTGCTGGCGCAAGTTCGCGGCTTTCTTTTCCACTGAGTTTTTTTGTCCACAGATTATCACAGATTAACACAGATTTTTTTAATATCTAAAGATATTGTGATTATCACAGATTATTATCAATAATCCATAATCATTAATCAACCCAATCAGAGCCTTGGCTCTTAATCTGTGTCAATCTGTGATAATCTGTGGTCTGAAAAAACTATCTGTGGTCTGACTTTATTTTGTCCACAGATTAGCACAGATTATCACAGATTTTATTAATATCTAAAGATATTGTGATTATCACAGAGTATTATCATCAATCAATAATCAATAATCATTAATCAACCCAATCAGAGCCTTGGCTCTTAATCTGTGTCAATCTGTGATAATCTGTGGTCTATAAACCCCTTGCGGCAGGGGCGCCCTCGGCGCATAAACAATCGCAACTCTGTTGCGTAGATAATCACGAGCAACCCCGAAGGGGCGAGAGCTTGTTTGCGAGTACCAAACAGCCGGTTTACCGGTTAAGTCCTCACCTCCTGAGGAGGGGAGGATTTAGGAGGGGAGGTGGAGCCTCTCCTAGCAGGAGAGGACGGGTGAGGTAGAAAAACTCCTAGCAGGAGAACCCGGGTGAGGTAGAAAAAAGAAAGAGAGGATGCACAATAGCATCCCCTCTTTATCCCAAAGATTTTTTTGTGATATCAATCAAAAAAAAATCCCTCACTTCTTACTTTACTTTCTCAACGATAGCCTTGAAAGCCTCAGGGTTGTTGACAGCGAGGTCAGCAAGTACCTTACGGTTGATCTCGATACCAGCCTTGTTGAGAGCACCCATAAGCACTGAGTAGCTCATACCCTCGAGACGTGCGGCTGCATTGATACGCTGAATCCACAATGCGCGGAAGTTGCGCTTCTTTGTACGACGGTCGCGATATGCGTATGTGAGACCCTTCTCCCAGGTGTTCTTGGCAACGGTCCAAACATTCTTGCGGGCACCAAAGTATCCGCGAGTAAGCTTCAAAATTCTCTTTCTCTTTGCTCTTGAAGCAACGTGATTAACTGATCTTGGCATAGTTTTCTTACTTTTAAAATGTTAGACAATAG
>JALFCW010000018.1 GCA_022771625.1 Prevotella sp. | reverse complement strand
AAAGATGCGCATTTTTTCTGAAATGTGCAAATCAAGATGCACTCCGCCCGTTAAATAAACAAAAAGACGGGGATATTTTAATAAAAAATCACTTATATAGCCCTCAATTTCACGTCTTATACCATTTACAACGCCACTTCTGATTGCCGTTTCAGTGGTATTCCCCATCTCGGGAGTGTCGCCATGACGGCTCACCAATGGCAGTCGGGCAGTGAATTCATTCAGCGCCTTGAGCCTCAACCGGGGACCTGGAGAGATATTGCCACCCACATATTCACCCTCGGCATTCACAAAATCGTATGTGATACATGTGCCTATGTCTATCACAAGCACATCCCTGCCTCCAGCCTTGGCATAAGCTCCCACGGCTGCGGCAAGTCGGTCGGCACCGAGTGTTTTTGGTGTGGCATACAGAATGCGCAGGGGCACGGGAGTCTCGCCGGGCACAAGTCTCACCACCTCAAAAGGCAAGGCTTTGATCCTTTCCTCAATAGCCTGGGGTATATCCACAACAGACGACACTATCCCTCGACGAAATGGATAAGAGGCTGCGAAACGCTCGAACTTTTCCACTTCGTCGTAATCCATACGGCTTATTTCCACGGGGTCGTCACCCTTGTATGCCGCCAACTTGAGACAGGTGTTTCCTGCGTCAATAATGAGGTTCATTTTATTAAAAATCAATTTCAGGGTGCAAAATTATTGAAAAAAATCGAGATAATCGAATGTTTTTCCAAAAAAAGACATTAAATTTGCACCGTGAAAAAGATAAAAGATATATACAAGAGGCTATTCATCGGCATTTTCATGCTGATTGTCAGTCAGTTAGCATATTCTCAGGCCTCTGACTCCATCGAGGTCAGTTTGCTGACATGTGCACCGGGAACTAAGGTTTATGCTCTTTATGGGCACACAGCCATCAGATACCACGATTTGCGCACTGGTGAGGACCTGACGTTCAATTATGGCGTATTTAACTTCAACCGCCCGTTCTTTTCACTGCGATTCCTGTTCGGACTTACCGATTACGAACTTGGTGTATGTCCTTACAAGTACTTCGCGGAGGAATATCGGCAAAGGGGCAGTCAGGTCACTGAACAGGTAATCAATATGACCGCTCAGGAGAAGGCTGCCATCTATCATGCCCTCGCAGTGAACTATAAGGACGAGAACAAGGTGTATCGCTATAACTGCTTCTACGACAACTGCACCACCAGGGCGCGCGACATGATTGAGCACAACCTGGATGGAAAGGTGAAATATATTAATAGCGAACAGGAGCAGAGCTATCGCGAACTGCTGCACCAATACACCGACAAATATCCATGGGCGAAATTCGGTGTTGACCTATGTCTCGGATTTATGGCAGACAGACGTATCGGAAGCAGGGAACAACAGTTTCTGCCCGACTATATGATGATTGACGCCGAGAAGGCACAGATAATGAGTGACGGAAGTTTTCGTCCACTCGTCAAGGAATCGCGCAATGCCGTTGTTCCGGGAGTGCAGATTGTAGAACAGCCTTTCCCGCTCACTCCCGTCGAGTGCGCATTAATATTACTGTTCTTGTCATTGGCAATAATGGGATTGGAACTGCACCGCAAAAAGGCGTTCCGTATCTGGGATACCCTGATTATGCTCATCACGGGACTTGCCGGATTATTCATCCTGGCACTCATCTTCTCACAGCATCCCACCACGAGCACTAATCTCCAGATTCTGTTGCTCAATCCCCTACCCCTGTTCTTCATCATAAGGCTATGGCGCAAGCCGCAGAACCGACTCTATTGGAAGATTTCAACAGGACTCATCGTTCTGTTTTTCATCGGAGGAGCATTGCAGAACTATGCCGAGGGTATGAATCTTGTGGCATTATCATTGCTCACTCGTTGTGTTACACATTTTAAATTATGAACAAAAGACAGTTTTCACTTACACTTATAGTTGCCCTCGCCTATGCAGCACGAATGGACGCACAGGTGATACAATCGGCGCCGCGACTGGTGGTAAACATCACCATCGACCAGTTGCGCTCCGACTATATGGAGGCGTTCTCGCCACTCTACGGCAGCTACGGGTTTAAGAGACTGCTCACCGAAGGACGGGTATATAGCAATGCCTCCTACCCTTTCCAACCTATCGACCGCGCATCGGCGATAACGTCGGTAATGACAGGAGCTACACCTTATTATAATAGTATAGTGGGTGAAAGATGGCTCGACCGCAACACTCTGCGACCTGTATATTGCGTAGATGACGACAAAACGAAGGGTATCGGAACACTGAAAGGTACATCTCCCAAGAATGTGCTCACCAGTACTATCGCCGACGAACTGAAGGTGTTTTCACAGGGTAAGGCCATCGTATATGCCATTGCCCCTACCCGAGACGCTGCCGTACTGTCTGCCGGGCATGCCGCCGACGGTGCAATATGGATTGACGACGAAAGCGGCGAGTGGTGCTCATCTACATACTACGGCAAGGATCTGCCTGGATGGACCAAGGAGTACAACCGACTCTATCCTGCTGCCAAGGAGATAGCCAACAAGGTGTGGACACCCGACAACTATTTCACGGGCAGTTTCACGTATTTCATGGGAAGCAGTTCGCAAAAAACATTCTCGCATAAGTTTAATAGCGACCGCAGATACCGTGAATACAAGGCAAGTGCCCTCGTCAACGAAAATGTGACAAAGACTGCCCTGCATTGCATAAAAAGTACAGAGATGGGCAAGGACGGTATTACCGACCTTCTGAATATCACCTACTATGCCGGCAACTTCGACCATAACACCGTCAACGAGTGCCAACTGGAGTTGCAGGACACATACGTGAGACTTGACAAGCAAATTGCGGCACTAATCAGTGGCATAGAACTCATCGTGGGACAGAAAAACGTGCTGTATGTAGTGACCAGTACGGGATACTGCGACGAGGAGGGCAATGACTATACACGATACAAGGTGCCCACAGGAATATTCTATATCAACCGCACTGCCAACCTGCTCAACATGTATTACGGGGCGCTTTGGGGGCAGGCAAGATATGTGGATTCCTATTTCGGCAATGAGATATACCTCAACCACCAACTGCTTGAGAATAAGCGCATCAGCATTGCCGACGCAACACAAAGAGCACAGGAATTCCTCGCCATGTCGGCAGGCATACGCTCGGTTTATACCGGACTCCAACTGCTCTCCAACACCAATCCCAACATCTACAAGATTCGCAACGGATACGCACAGGAACGCTGCGGAGACATCCTCGTGGAGGTAAATCCGGGATGGCGCATCCTCAATGAGGACAACATGGAGAACACACTCTCGCGTGCATCATTCATACAATTTCCTATAATAATGTTTGGCTGCGGGGTCAAGGCGGAACGAATTGTGGATAATGTCACAACCGACCGCATAGCACCCACAATTGCCAAGTCAATACGCATCAGAGCACCCAATGCATGCTCGTCAGAACCATTGTTTTGACTAAAAAACGCAAATAATCAGCGATTTATGCACGATTACGGAATATTTTTCGTAATTTTGCACGGTTTTTACATTATAGGAATAAAAAAAAGAAATAAAATATGAATCTTACAAAACTATTAAAGTCGCTTTTCGGCGACAAGTCAACAAGGGACATGAAACTCATCCAACCTTTCGTGGAGAAGGTGAAATCAGTGTCGCCTAACATCGAGAATCTCGACAATGACGCTCTCCGTGCAAGAACACTGGAGATAAGAAAGAACATACAGGAATCTGTCACTGCACAACGCAAGCAGATTGACGACCTGAAGGCAAAAATCGAGGAAACGCCCATCGACGAGCGTGCCGACATCTTTGCACAAATCGACAAGATTGAAAAGGAAATCCTTGACATCTTCGAGGATAAACTCAACGAGGTGATGCCCGAGGTGTTTGCCATCGTCAAGGAGACAGCCAAGCGTTTTGCCACCAATGAAGAGACTGTGGTTACTGCCACAGAATTCGACCGCAACCTGGCTGCCGACCCACGCAAGGACTTTATCACCATCGACGGAGACAAGGCTATATACCACAACCATTGGACTGCCGGTGGCAACGACCTTAAGTGGGAGATGATTCACTACGACGTACAGCTCTTCGGTGGAGTCGTTCTGCATCAGGGCAAGATTGCCGAGATGGCTACCGGTGAGGGTAAGACACTCGTCGCCACACTGCCGGTGTTCCTCAACGCCCTCACGGGAAATGGTGTGCATGTGGTAACCGTCAACGACTACCTTGCCAAGCGTGACTCCGAGTGGATGGGACCGCTCTATATGTTCCACGGACTCTCTGTTGACTGTATCGACAAGCATCAGCCTAATTCCCACGAGCGCCGTATGGCTTATCAGGCCGACATCACATTCGGTACTAACAATGAATTCGGTTTTGACTACCTGCGCGACAATATGGCCAACTCGCCCGACGACCTCGTGCAGCGTGCCCACAACTATGCCATTGTCGATGAGGTTGACTCCGTGCTTATCGACGATGCCCGTACTCCACTCATCATCTCCGGTCCTGTACCCAAGGGCGACGACCAGATGTTCGAGGAGTATCAGCCACTCGTGGAGAAACTTGTAGATGTGCAGCGCAAACTCGCCACTCAGTTCCTCGCCGAAGCTAAGCAGAAAATCACAGAGGGCAAGGCTAAGAACGACTCCAAACTGATTGAGGAGGGATTCCTCTCACTCTATCGCTCTCATAAGTCGCTGCCCAAGAACAAACCGCTCATCAAGTATCTCTCGGAGGAGGGTATCAAGGCTGGTATGCTCAAGACTGAGGAGATATATATGGAAAACAACAACCGACGCATGCCCGAGTGTATCGAACCGCTATACTTCGTCGTTGACGAGAAACTCAATTCGTGCGACCTTACAGACAAGGGTACGGAGTGGCTCGCCAAGCAGGTAAACGACAAGGAACTGTTTGTGTTGCCCGATATCGCATCACAACTCTCGGCTCTCGAAAACGAGAACCTCAGCGACCAGGAACGCCTCGACAAGAAGGATGCCCTGCTCAACCACTATGCAGTGCAGAGCGAACGTGTGCACACGCTGCAACAGTTGCTCAAGGCCTACACCATGTTCAACAAGGATGACGAATATGTCGTTATCGACGGTGAGGTGAAAATCGTTGACGAGCAGACTGGACGTATCATGGAGGGACGCCGTTGGAGCGATGGACTCCATCAGGCTGTAGAGGCCAAGGAGCACGTAAAGGTGGAGGCTGCCACACAGACATTCGCCACCATCACCCTGCAGAACTATTTCCGTATGTATCACAAACTTGCGGGTATGACCGGTACGGCTTCCACCGAGGCTGGCGAGTTCTGGGATAT
The DNA here is from genome assembly GCA_022771625.1 of Prevotella sp. GTDB lineage: Bacteria > Bacteroidota > Bacteroidia > Bacteroidales > Bacteroidaceae > Prevotella. The sequence goes on along the minus strand of JALFCW010000018.1, from coordinate 3,868 downwards.
CTACAAACTCGATGTTGTGGAGATTCCCACCAACCGCCCCATCGCACGCAAGGATATGGACGACCGTGTGTATAAGACAGCACGCGAAAAATACAACGCCGTTATCGACGAGATACAGAAGATGCGCGAAAGCGGACGCCCCACCCTCGTCGGTACTACTTCAGTGGAGATTTCAGAACTTCTGTCGAAGATGCTGAATATGAGAAAGATACCTCATCAGGTGCTGAATGCCAAGTTGCACCAGAAGGAGGCCGACATCGTGGCTCTTGCCGGACAGAGCACCAACGGACTGGGTGCTGTAACCATTGCCACCAACATGGCTGGTCGTGGTACCGACATCAAGCTATCGCCCGAGGTGAAGGCAGCCGGAGGTCTTGCCATCATCGGTACAGAGCGCCACGAAAGCCGTCGCGTCGATCGCCAGTTGCGTGGTCGTGCCGGACGTCAGGGCGACCCCGGTTCTTCTGTCTTCTATGTATCTCTCGAAGACAAACTCATGCGTCTTTTCGCCTCCGAGCGTATCGCCAGTGTGATGGACCGCTTCGGATTCAAGGAAGGCGAGATGATCGAGAGTCCTATGATATCCAAGAGTATCGAGCGTGCACAGAAGAAGGTCGAGGAGAACAGCTTCGGTATCCGTAAGCGCTTGCTCGAATACGACGACGTGATGAACAAGCAGCGCACAGTAGTATATGAAAAGCGCCGCCACGCACTCATGGGAGAGCGTATCGGTATGGACATCTCCAACACCATCTGGGATCGTGTTGTCAACATCATCGAGAACAACGACTACGAGGGATGCAAGGAGGAGTTCATCCGTATCTTCGGTATCGAAGTACCGTTCACCGACGAGCAGTTCTACAACGAGAAGCACGACAATCTTGCCGAGGGCTCATTCCAACAGGTAATGGCAGCCTTCAAGCGCAAGACCGACCGCATACAGGCTGTGGCAATGCCTATCATTCAGCAGGTATATGAAAACCAGGGCGACAGATTTGACCGTATCATGGTGCCACTCACCGACGGACGCAGGATGTATAATATCCCGTGCAACCTCAAGGAGGCCTACGACACCGAGTGCAAGAGCATCGTCAAGCAGTTTGAGAAGATGATCCTGCTGCATATCATCGACGAGAGTTGGAAGGAGAACCTGCGCGAACTCGACGAACTCAAGCACAGTGTTCAGAATGCGTCATACGAGCAGAAAGACCCGTTGCTCATCTTCAAACTCGAGAGTGTTAAGTTGTTCGACAACATGGTCAACAACATGAACAACCGTATCGTCAGCATACTCATGCGCAGCGGCATTCCAGAAATGCAGCAGGCTCCACAGGAAGCTCCGCAGGAGATGCCACGCCAGCAGAAGCCTCAATACACCGAGACCAAGCGCGACCTCAACGAGGAGCAGCTTCAGGATCCCAATCAGGCAGCAGCTGCCGCACACGACACTCGTGCCCAGCAGCCACGCACTCCTCTCGTTAAGGACAAGCTCCCTGGACGCAACGACCCATGTCCATGCGGTAGTGGCAAGAAATTCAAGAACTGCCACGGCAGGGGGATTGTGTGAGGAAGATTGAAGATTGAAAATTGAAAAATTGAAAATTGAAGATTGAAAAATTGAAAGAGGTGATTGAAATACAGAATCTAAAGAAGTCGTTTGGCGAGAAATGTGCCTGCGACATCCCACAACTCTCAATAGGAAGTGGTGAGATTATCGGACTTGTAGGAAACAACGGTGCGGGAAAGACAACGCTCTTCCGACTGCTGCTCGACCTGCTTAAGCCCGACCAAGGCAATGTTACCCTCGACAACATCGATGTCCAGAATAGCGAAGACTGGAAGACGTTCACCGGTGCATATATCGACAACGGATTCCTTATCGATTTCCTCACTCCCGAGGAGTATTTCAGTTTCATCGGTAAGGTGTCGTCGCTCACTGAAGCAGAAGTCAATGAGCGATCATCAACTTTTGAACAGTTCACCGGAGGCGAGGTCTTCGGACGCAATGTCCTCATCCGCAATCTCTCGGCGGGCAACAAGCAGAAGGTGGGAATCATCTCTGCCCTCATCACACGTCCGCGACTCCTCATCCTCGATGAACCGTTCAACTTCCTCGATCCGTCGAGTCAGAACCTGCTCAAGCATATCATCAAGGAATATCGAGAGGCCACGGGAGCGACGATAATCATCAGTTCGCACAATCTCACTCACACCATCGATATCTCCACACGCATCTTGCTGATGGAGCATGGTGAGATAAAGCGCGACATCACCGACATCACCCCCGAATCCGTGGAAGCTCTCAACGATTATTTCGACCAACAATAACTTGGTGGGTTAAATAAGAAATTCCGCACACTTAGCCAACTGCGGCAGCAGTCGCGAGGTGTCGCATCCCGGCACTCTGTAGCCCGCACTATCATTAAGCGGTTTGAGGGTGTCGGTCATTACATTTAGAATATCCCATTTGGTGCACATACCGGCTCCACCCTTTCCGAAATGTTTTATCAGCACGCGCTCCATGCAGTGATTTATCTGTGATTGCGTCAGTGGCGGCACCTCGCCCGTGCGAAGAGATTTTTCCGATGTGTCAGCCTGTATGCGCAATTGCATCAATCCACCGAATATCTGCTGCATATCCGATTCATACACCAACTGCTCATCGAGGCTCTGAATGATGTCCGCCCATTGCTCCTGCATCACTCCCGATGCCACCTCGTCTATCCATCCTTCCACTATAGGTCGCCACCAGTCCGGTCCTGCCAAATCCTTCTTGTCCATGTCGAGGCGGCGGTATCCGAAGTTGGCAATCATCTGTTTGGCGCATAAGATAGTCTGATTGCGGCAAATATGGATATTAGGACCAATACCAATCTGAATGCCGTGCTGCGAATAGCTGATGGCAATGGCGGGACAAGAAATCCCATGCGCTGCCACTGGGAGTGTAGGCGATTCGCCCGCGGCCAGTCGTATTACCGCAAAGACACGTCGTAGAAGATGCGCCCTGATACTCCTCTCTCCCTCCTTTTCCTCCACCTCGGGCAGCAAAGCGACACCAGGTCGCTTGCCGTCGAGATTATTCACTGCGAACATGTCGCCCATCTCCACCTCCAAACCGGCATTGCGAGCCATGTTGGAGATACCATTTATGAGATCCGAGTGATATATACCGCCGAGCGGTCGGCCATACACATCGTTCTCCTTGTACGTTGCCTCCAATTCGGGCAACGTGATTGTCTGTACTTTCTCCTTTGAGAAGTCAAACGTCGTTCTTAATTCTGTTGTTTCCATAAAAAAAGATTATCTTGTAAAAATGTAAAATGTAAAAATGTATTTTTATTTGAAATTACTAATATCATAAATATCGTTTTTCAGTTTTTGCCATACATTTTTTTCAACCTTTTTAATTAGTCCCTTTTTTACCAAAACAGAAATCGCGGATTGAGCAGATTTCTTATTAGAGTATAAAGGAAGAATGTTATCAATTGTAAACGGATTAGGCAACTGAGCATATCTGTCGGCAAACGGAGAACTCTTCTCCCTCACCTTATTCTCCTCAGCCTTTGTCTCCCATGTTGTCATCAACCTGTTGCCCCACTGCCTTATCGATGCAAACATGAGCCAGTCGCCGATGAGCCTTGCAAACTCCTTGTCCTCCTCAGTGACTACGAGTTTTCCTGTCTTTTTGAATTCCTCGTATTGCATGCACACCATCCTCGGCAGAGTATATCTTATCATATAAAGAGGTATGCGCTTGCGGAAGTACTCTCTACATTCATCGTTGTCGAGTTTGGCAAGGTCAGTTTGGTTATCACACCATTCCCAAGCGGCACGCACAAGCGGTTCGCAGTTTATCCTGCCCGTCAAT
>JALFCW010000042.1 GCA_022771625.1 Prevotella sp. | reverse complement strand
TTGCCTCAAGTCGCATTGTGGGGTAAGGGGAAGGTATGCACAAATCGGACAAAATTCACGCTCATACTATCATGATGCATAGTGTTCAAGCTCTTTACTGCAATTGAGATTGCCATTGAGATTGCTTGCGGATTTTAGGTTTTATAGAATGAATTTCATCGCAGATGATAAGAACTGGTAACATATTTCACAGTTTACGGCATTTTATTCAAATCCTCTTCGGGTTTAATAATTGTAGTAGCGTGATGTTTTTGGATTTTGATGGCGTTTTAGCGACCGAAGAATATGCAGATAGTCGTATCGCAGAAGGAAAAGACACCGAGGATAAATATGGTAAACTATTTAATCCAAGTAATATAGATATGTTAGAATGGATAATTAATCATACTAATGCAGGAATAGTAGTTACTTCTGACTGGAGGAACTACCTTTCTATATGGGATATAGTAAAAATGTGGGAATATCGAAAATTGTCTGGAAGAATAATCGGAGTAAACCCTTCAGTATCAATATATCGAGGTGATGAAATAGACAAATGGCTATGCCAACATAAGGGTATAACCAATTACGTTATTATAGATGACATGGACTATAAACAGTTTAGAGAAGAACAGCATTCTCATTTAGTAACAACAAATCATTTCTCTGGAATAAATAAATCTACGGCGCAAGAAGCTGTCAGATTACTAAGTTGCTAACTCTTTAAAAGGGAAATAGGAGTAATAGAAACATGAATAGAACCGTTATAAGCATGGCACTGACAATAAACATAGAAGACCTGCTGAACAAGCAGAAAATTGAATCCAACAGGATTGACTTTAAGAAGGGTTGGAATCCGGCAAGCATATACCATAGTGTATGCGCTTTCGCCAATGATTTCGACGATCTTGGTGGAGGGTATATTCTGGTGGGCGTGGATAGTTGATGGTAGCGGTCAAAGAGTACCGCTCGTAGCGCATGAATGAGTACCGGCAAATCGCTCTGTTGCGAGTGCCACCTTTCGATTGCAGATGGCACTCACATTTCAGAGACTTGTCACGCTGCGATGAGAAGTGCGTTTTGTTCGACACTGACACTCCCAAATCACGCTGCGGTGACGTGATGATCATTCATTGGTGCGACAGCCAAGAGCATGAAAAACACTGCGGCGGTTTGCCTAGCAGCTGGAGGCGCAAAGCCTCCAAAGAGCGACACCGCGAGTGTTGGTAATCATAGGGCGGATGATGTAGCACGTTTCTTGCGTCTGCCTCTCATTGACTCGCCGTTCTTATGTAAAGCTTTACATAACAAGGGTTATGGAAAGAAAATCGTTATGTAAAGTTGGATTCTTTTCATTCAATATATAACTGTAATTCGATACTTTTAATCTCTATCTTTCCATAATATCTTGACATAACGTTATATTATAGTGGGTACATTACTCCTCAATAATAATAACAACTATAGAATTATGGACATTAAAGAATTAATTGAGAAAGCAGTTCAATTACTTGAAAATGCCAGATACTCAAGCTGCAGGATATATACTTATCGCTGGTTATGGTCAAAAGGCATCATTCCTTTTATGGAGTCTCGTGGATTGAGCGATTACAATGAAGATGTAGGCATGGATTTCATGATTACATGTCACAACGAAGGTGTACTGTCGTTCCAACATCGGGATTTAGTAAAAAGTGCAGACGTTTTGACAAACGTGCTTCTACGAGACAAAGTCGTAAATAGACTAAGTTACCAAAACCCTTATCCTTTAGAAGGCGAAATAGGCAATGCTGTAATCCTATTTCTAAATCATATGGAGAACCTGAGACGAAAGGAGAAAAGCATTAGGCCATACCGAAAAATGCTATCTAATTTCGTAGAGTATCTTAACATAAATGAAATATTACATTTCAATAACAGTTGGAGGCTGCAAGCGGCATAGTAAATGCCATTTGCAGCCTCCACTGTTTATAAGCGAATCAAACAAGTTTGACATCGCTCTCGCTGCTCGCTCGGTTGTATAGTGGCAAATTGCCGCAAATAGAAGTGTTGGCTTCTAAATTTGCACTCTTCTTTGGCTAAGACACAGGAACAGGCCACGACATTATTGAGAGTCCACCGTTCATACGCCGTGAACATCGAACACATTGACATGGTCTAAATGACATTTTCCGTTCTCGTTCTCCATCAGTAAGCGGCACGGAATCCCTGCGTTTGCCCTTGGCTCTGCAATTAACATAAAAAATGAATGAAAAATGATAGAAAAAGCAATGAAATGATTCAAAATAATGAGTGAGTTTTGCAAAAAATGGCTTTTACTGCCACCGCTATCACCCTACTGCCACCTCTACTGCCACCACTTAAATATTGTATCACAGTGCGTTATATGCATTGGTGGCAGTAGTGGCAGTAAATTCACAAAATACATAGTATAGAGAGGTGGGTAAGCATATAGCGGTCTTACACACGGGGAGACCTTCAAAAGGCGGCAACGCAATGAGGATAATCAGTGGCCGCAATGCAATGATAATAGTCCAAACAAAGAAAGCAAAATAATCAGAACAGGATGGTAGGAATGAAAGTATAAGGATGATAAGAATGAAGTTTATAGGGTAGGAGAGTAGTATTTATCTCCTTGGGGTGTTTGGTTTATATTCCGCAATGGGGAACGTACGTTCCGCAGTGGGGAACGTACATACCACAGTGGGGAATGTACATACCGCACTGCGGAATATAAACCAATAGCTATGTTTATTCATATTTATAACAAGCATTGTTATTACATAATCATAGTCATAAACAAAAGATTCAAATACCGCAAGATGACGGTATTTGAATCTTTGAGATAAAACCAATAAAAAGACACAGAGGCACAGAGAATAATAATAAGTTGTGTTTAATAATAATATGATGTTACAGGAATTTATCATTCTTGTAACACGTTTGTAACATATATATCATACCTTTGCACCCGAAAAAACAAAGCAACGATATGAAACTATTTTTTATCGCAACCATGCTCGCCACAGCTACAATGTGCGGAGCTCAGGAGAAGAAAACGGAATTCACACCCGAAATACACGGAACGGTGAGGGCCAAGTATGAATACCAGACCGAGGAGGGCGAAGGCCGATTTGAGGTGCGCAATGCCCGCATCAGTATTTCGGGAAAGGTGGTGGATGCTGTGAGCTACAAGGCTGAGGTTGACCTCTCCGACGAGGGCAACATCAAGATGCTCGATGCCTACACGCGTCTCACTCCAGTGGATAATCTCAATTTCACCATCGGACAGTTTCGAGTGCCATTCACTATCGACGCCCACCGCTCTCCCCATCAGCAATACTTCGCCAACCGCTCGTTCATAGCCAAGCAGGTGGGTAATGTGCGCGATGTGGGTGCATCGCTGGGATATAAGTTCAAGGGTAAGTCTCCCGTAATACTTGAGGGAGGATTGTTTAATGGTTCGGGATTGACCAACCAGAAAAACTACTGGACAAAGAAGATCAACTTCTCGGCCAAGGCCCAGTTCTTCCTGCCCGAGGGCTTCAACGTGACATTGAGCACACAGAAGATTTCACCTGCCGACAATCCGGTGATGATGTATAATGCCGGCACATACTGGCACTCTCGCGGATGGCATATCGAGGCGGAATATCTCTTCAAGCACTATAGCAACGGGGTGTTCTCGGATGTCCACTCGTTCGACGGATTCATCAACTACGATATTCCCTCCAAGAGCAAGAAGAGCTTCATCAAAAAGGTGTCTCCACTGGCACGCTACGACTTTATGAGCGACCATAGCGACGGTACATCCATCAACGACGACGGCTCATTCAATATCACCGACTACAAGCGTCATCGTGTGACAGCTGGAGTAACTCTCAGTCTTGCCACTCCCTTTGTTTCCGACATACGTATCAACTTCGAGAAATATTTCTATCGCGAGGGAGCCATCGCCAAACCATCGGAGAAGGACAAGTTTGTAATAGAGTTCATGACAAGATTTTGATTGTCAATAAAATATAAAAACAATTGCTTTTTGCACCATTTTCGGCAATTTATTCGTATATTTGCAGCATTAATCATTATTACATTGCAAATATATGGAATGGATTGCCGAAAATGCATGGATAATATGGGCTGTAGCAGCCGTGTTATGCGTTATTTTTGAATTGATGAGCGGTGGACTCGTACTGCTCTGCTTTGCTGTGGGTGCCGCAGTTGCTGCCATCGTGTCGCCGTTTATGGGCATTGCAGCCCAGTTGGCGGTATTCGTGGTGGCAACGATTGTATCGCTTGCCATAGTAAAGAAGTATTTTGCCTGTCGGCACGATGTGGACGAGAATGTGTCCGGAAGGGTAAGCAATGCCGATGCCCTCATCGGGCGCAGAGGTAAAGCCAACAGCGACATCCGCCGTGGCGACTACGGTTGGGTGGCTATTGACGGTGACGTATGGAAATCCAAACTTGCCGACGACATCACTGAGGATATCCCTATGGGGGCTATCGTCGAGGTATTATCACGCGACAGCATCATCCTCACGGTCAAACCGGTTAATTCTTAATTTTTATTTTTTAATTCTTAATTCTTAATTTAAAATAGTATGACGTACGTATTAATAGTTATTGTGGTTTGCATTCTTTTGTTTGCAAAGATGGCGCTTGTCATTATCCCACAGTCGGAAACGAGAATTATCGAGAGGCTCGGTCGCTATCATGCTACCCTCAAGCCAGGTGTCAACATCATAATCCCTTTTGTAGATAGGGCAAAGGACATCGTGGCGATGGTGAGAGGACGATATGTATATACCAACAATATCGACCTCAGGGAGCAGGTGTATGATTTCCCCAAGCAGAACGTTATCACCAAGGACAACGTACAGACGGAAATCAACGCACTACTCTATTTCCAGATTGTTGATCCATTCAAAGCGGTATATGAAATCAACAACCTGCCCAACGCCATCGAGAAACTCACGCAGACAACACTGCGTAATATCATCGGTGAACTGGAGCTCGACGAGACGCTCACCTCGCGTGACACTATAAACACCAAACTGCGCGTGGTGCTCGACGATGCCACAAACAAGTGGGGTATCAAGGTCAACCGTGTAGAACTGCAAGACATCACTCCTCCCGAAAGCGTACTCACCGCCATGGAGAAGCAGATGCAGGCAGAGCGCAACAAGCGCGCCACTATCCTCACCTCCGAGGGAAAGAAAGCAAGTGACATCCTGCAGTCGGAAGGCGAGAAGATGGCTACCATCAATCGTGCCGAGGCCGAGAAGCAGCAAGCCATCCTCAAGGCTGAGGGTGAGGCACAGGCTCGCATCCGCAAGGCTGAGGCTGAGGCAATAGCCATTCAGAAAATCACTGAGGCTGTGGGCAAGAGCACCAATCCCGCCAACTATCTCCTTGCACAGAAATACATCATGATGCTGCAGCAAGTGGCAGAGGGCGACAAGACCAAGACTGTATATCTGCCCTACGAGGCCACTAATCTCATGGGCAGCATCGGTGGCATAAAGGACCTATTCAAGGAATAAGTTGAGTGAAAGACTTGAATATTGAAGACAAGAAGGGGCGAATCCTTGTAGTCGATGATAATGAGGATGTTCTGCTGTCGCTCAACATGCTGCTCAAGCCATACGTGGAGGCAGTGAGAGTGACAGCCAATCCTGAGCGTATCGTCGAGTTTATGGATTCGTTCCATCCCGACGTCATCATACTCGACATGAACTTCCATCGCGATGCCATCAGCGGCGAGGAGGGATATGAATGGCTCGCACGCATATTGGAGCACGACCCAAGGAGCGTGGTGTTGTTCATCACCGCTTACGTCGATACCGAAAAGGCGGTAAGAGCCATCAAGGCCGGTGCGGTGGATTTCATACCAAAGCCATGGGATAGAAAGAAACTGCTCGACACTGTGAGGAGTGCCATCGAACTCAGGCAATCACGCTCTCTTGAGGGCGGAGTAGCTGGAAAGCAAATCTCATTCCCCAACCTTATCGGCGAGTGCAACGCAATGCGCCAACTGAAAGAGCAAATAAAAAGAGTGGCGGCTACGGATGCCAATGTGCTCATCACCGGCGAGAACGGAGCCGGCAAGGATGTTGTGGCTCATGCCATACATCAGTTGTCGCAAAGGTCAGACAAACCGTTTGTGAATATCGACCTTGGATGTATTCCCGAAACTCTATTCGAAAGCGAACTTTTCGGACATGAGAAGGGTGCCTTCACAGATGCACGCAATGCCAAGGAAGGACGTGTGGAACAGGCTGACGGCGGAACGCTGTTTCTTGACGAGATTGGTAATCTCTCAATGCAAATGCAACAGAAACTGCTCACTGTGATTGAGAAAAAGGAGACATCACGTATTGGTGCATCAAAGACAAAGAAAGTGGATTTGAGAATCGTATCTGCCACCAATGCCAACCTTGCGGCAAGGATAAGCGAAGGTACATTCCGTCAAGACCTATTCTACCGCATCAACACCATCGAACTACATATCCCTCCATTGCGCGAGCGTGGTGAGGACATCATCCTCTTGGCAGAACATTTTCTCAGTATTTTTGCCATGAGATATGACAGGTCAGGTGTGGGATTGTCGGATGACGCACGAGCAAAGTTGCTCAAACACTCTTGGCCTGGAAACGTGCGCGAACTGCAACACTGCATCGAGCGTTCCATAGTGCTCAGCAATTCCTCTACACTGTCTGCTTCTGACATTCAGATCACTCATAATTTACAATCTCCTAATAATGGGGAAATGACTGACACTAAGATGTCTCTCAACCTTGAGGAACTGGAGAGAAATGCCATCAAGCGTGCAGTGTCAATGAGCAACGGCAATCTCACACAGGCAGCCGAACTGCTCGGTATCACCCGATTCGCATTATATCGCAAGATTGACAAACTTGGAATCTAATTTATGTACTTACACTTGAATCCGTTTTACAACAAAAGCATACGTCGCCTCAGACAGATGATACATGCCATCCGAATGCGCGACTTCACCTTGCATTTTGCTCTCTACAAACTGCGGGGAGAAGAGCGTCTGCTTGCCGAGGAAATCAATGCCGTGGTGAATGAGTTCAGGGAGAATACACTAAAACAGGAATCGCAATACCAATATTTCGACACATTGCTCAATACCGTGGGCGACTGCCTCATAGTGACTGACGACAAAGGACATATACATTGGATGAACCGCACTGCCATCAACAGTCTCTGCGGATTTAGGATATATGACATCACCGACCTTGCGCCAGTCAACAGCAGTTTGCCGCAAATGATGCTCGAATTACGTGCGGGAGCCAAGAAAATGGCAAGGCTTAGAGTAAGAAACGGGAATGACGTAGTGGAAAGAGAATACTCAATAACCACCACCAATTTCTTTGACAAGGGATTCTATTACAAACTTTATTCCTTACAAAACATTCACGAGGTGGTGCAGAGGAGCGAAAGCGAGGCACAACAACAACTTGTAAGAGTGCTCACCCACGAGATAATGAACTCCCTTACACCAATAATCTCGTTGAGCGACACACTCACTGAGGGTATGAAGGACGAGTCATTATCCCAAGACGACATCACGCAGGCATTGCAGGCAATAAACAGGCGAAGCAGCGGACTTCTGCACTTCGTGGAAAACTACCGCAAACTGCAATATATCTCCTCTCCACAATATACCGACGTAAAGCTCGGAGAGCTTATCACAGACCTCCAGCAATTATTCCCTGCCCCATTCTTCCACTTCGACATTCAAGACACAGAACAAATTCTACGCATCGACCGCAGTCAGATTGAGCAAGTGCTCATCAATCTATTGAAAAATGCTGAAGAAGCGGTAAGGGATATCGAGGACAAAAGCATATCCATTTCAGCAAGAGCGGAAAAGCCTCAACACATTATCACAATTAATGTTGAGGACAATGGTTGCGGTATTATGCCCGAAGTGCTCGACCGTATTTTCGTCCCCTTCTTCACCACAAAGCCCGGTGGCTCAGGCATCGGCTTAAGTGTCTGCCGCCAAATAGCCTCACTTCACGGCGGCTCCATCACAGTGTCATCCACACCTCTTAAGCAAACCGTCTTCACCTTGCAGTTGCCAATGTAATTTTCGACAAAAAAGACAACAGAAAACCACTTAAAAAAAAATATGTCCGTTATGGAACAAGTGTGACAAAGACTGTTGTCACACTTGTTCCATACCTGTTGTCACAGTCGTACCATAGTTTTGGAACAGTTGTGACAACTTACTATGGAACAACCGTGACAACAGGCATGGAACAGTTGTAACAATAGGCATCCTGACATCAATTACTTGCGTGTTATTAGCTCATTATTATAGGCTGACAGATAAAATATATAAAATTCACAATAGAGAGATGCGATGATTCATGAATATAGATGTGCAGAACGTGCGATTTCGCACACTTATCGTGCGGATTCGCACGCTACGGAAATCGCTCAAGATGCAATAATGTACTCATTATTAGACAATTATCGGTTTGGCACGGATATTGCGTGGGCATTGGTATGAAGATAAAGAAACATATAGTAGCATCGGGAGTACTCCTTATGGCGATGACTGCCATATATGGAGCAACGGAAAGGGAAGTGGCAACGGAAAAGGACACATTGCGACTCACCTTGCGCGATGCCGTGGAGCTTGCGCAAAGGCAATCGCCATCTGTGCAGAGTGCACGCAATACGTATCTTGCGGCCAAATGGAACTACAGATATCACCTCGCCAACTATCTGCCTTCGGTTACTCTCACGTCCTCGCACTATATAAACAAGGTGGTGAACAAAATCACGCAATCCGACGGTACGGCTCTCTTCCTGAAACAAAACCAGCAAGGCAACGACCTTACATTGAAGATAACACAGAACATACCAATGACCGGAGGCAGCCTGTTTCTGAAGAGCGGAATATCGCGACTGCATGAGGGAGAGATGAACACCACAGAGTATAGTGCCGAACCGCTTGTCGTGGGATATGAGCAAAGTCTCTTCGGATATAACTCACTGAAATGGGACAAGCGCATAGAGCCGGTGAGATTCCGCGAGGCAAGAAAACGGTATGCCGAGGCTATCGAACTCGTAGCTGCCAATACCTGCAGCCGTTTTTTCACCCTCGCCTCTGCACAAATGGAACTTGATATGGCAATGCAGAACTATGCAGCTGCCGACACTCTCTATCGTATGGCACAGGGACGGTATGCCATCGGCACAATCACCGAAAATGAGATGCTTCAACTTGAAATAAACCGACTGAACGAGGAGACAAACGTGATGGACGCTGACATCGCACTGAGGGAAGAAACCCTCGCCATGCGCTCCTTCCTCGGAATAGATAACGACATGGATATTGCGCTCACCCTGCCCGACTCCGTGCCGCAGTTTGAGGTGCCGATGGACATCGCAATGAGCAAGGCAATGGAAAAGAGTCCTGACCCAGAATACTACAACAGGATTATGCAGGAGAGCAAGAGCAACCTCGCCGTGGCAAGGGCAAATGCGGGATTAAGGGCTGACATATACATGCAGTTCGGACTCTCGCAGACAGGACCTAACATCTCTGACTCCTATCGCTCGCCAATGCAGCAGGAGTATGCCAACATCACACTCTCACTGCCCATCCTCGACTGGGGACGGGGGAAAGGACGAATAAGAGTGGCAAAGTCGCAACTCGCACTTACGAATACCCAGGTGGAACAGGGTATGAGCGACTTCCGACAGAACGTGGCACGCATAGTGGCGCAATTCAACATGCAGGTGCGAAGAGTGAAGATGTCGCGCCTCACCGACCAGCGAGCCACCCAGCGACATGCTGTGGCGCAAAGGCTCTACGTGATGGGGCGCAACTCCATCCTCGACCTCAATGCCGCCGTCAGCGAAAAGAACGCGGCGCGCCGCAACTGCATCTCAGCGCAGCAGACATACTGGACACTGTATCACACACTGCGCAGCATCACTGGATATGACTTTGAAAACAATACGGAATTATGGATATCAGAATAAAGAAAAAGCCTTGGTACAGGCGGTACTTGTACCACATCGCAGGAGGCACCACGTTGGCGGCATTGGTGATGTATGCCACTATAATAAGCCTTGAGCCTCATAAGGTGAAATTATCCGATACCAAGGAGGTGCTGGCTTCGGCGGAAATGAGGGATTTCACTGAATATCTCGACGTGGAGGGAATTGTCCAACCGATAATGACCATACAGGTGAACACGATGGAAAGCGGATTCGTGGAGCGCATAGTGGCTGAGGACGGGGCAATGCTCAATGCGGGCGACACAATACTCATATTGAGCAATCCCGAACTGCTCCACTCCATCGAGGATGAGAACGACGCTTGGGAGGACAGTCAAAGGAGATACCGCGAACAGGAGATTGAGATGCAACAGAAGTCGATAGTGCTTCGACAGCAGGCTCTCGATGCCAACTATCAGTTGACGAGCATCGAGAACTCACTGAAACAGAGTCGCGAAGAGTATCGCATGGGCATAAGGAGCAAGGCAGAACTGGATGTTGCCGAGAAGAATTATGAGTATCAGAAGAAGAAGGCATTGCTTCAGTTGGAGAGTCTCGGGCACGACTCCGTCTCCGCCCGACTGATGCGCGAGATGGCTGCCGCCAATCGTGAGGCAAGCGACAAGAAAAGGGCACGCTCCGCCGCTCGCACAAGAAATCTCGTGGTGAGGGCACCAGTGGCAGGTCAACTGAGTTTCCTTGCCGTCACTCTTGGGCAACAAGTGGGCGCAGGAACGAAGGTGGGCGAGATAAAGATAATGAAGCAATTCAAGATAAAGGCATCGCTGAATGAATTTTACATCGACCGCATAGCCAACGGACTGCCTGCGAGTGTACGTTACCAGGAGAAGACTTATCCCATGCGCATATCGCAGGTGGTGCCCGAGGTGAAGGAGAAGAAGTTCGACTGCTCCCTCGTCTTCACGGGTGAGATGCCTGAGAATATCCGCATCGGCAAGAGTTATCGTGTGCAGATAGAACTTGGCAGCAAGGAGCGCACTCTCGTCATTCCACGAGGCGACTTCCTCTCCACCACCGGAGGTCTGTGGATATACAAGCTCGATGCCGACGGTAGTCGTGCCGTGAAGACGGAGATAGAGACGGGACGTCAGAATCCGCAGCAGATAGAGATCCTATCAGGATTGAAGGCTGGCGACCGAGTGATCATCGGGGATTACGACAAGTTGAATGGGGAAAACGAAGTATATGTTAAATGATGGGAAGACTCCCCCAAATCGAAAAACGAAATAGTTAAAAATATGATTAGACACAATTTATTAGTAGCATTGCGCAACTTGATGAAGTACAAGTTGCAGACCGTGGTGAGCATACTGTCGATAGCCATCGGCATATTGACCCTCGCCATCGTGCATACCGTGTTGCACGAGTTCAAAAGACCAGCCGTGACAAACGAGCCTTATTACGACCGACTGTATGAGGTGTCTATTATTGACAAGGAACAGTCAGGCGAAAACAAATTGCGCAACAACATCTCGTTCGAAATAATGCGCGAGATGAAGGCCGCGGGAGCATTGCCCTCAGCAGAAAAAGTGACGTTTCCAAACGGTATGCAGACAAACGCCATGCCGGAGTTTTACCTCGGAGACGAACTCATAGCCAAACAGGACATTGATCTTATTGCCACAGACGACAACTATATGAACGTCTTCGGCGTCCGTTCGGCAATCACTGGCGAGAAGATAAAGGTGTTGAAACCCGGCGAGGCCGTCATCGGCAGACGTATGGCAAAGCAGCTCTTCGGTGACATCAATCCCGTGGGAATAAAGATTAAGAACGACGATGTTAGGTGGTCAAAAAAACCTGCACTCACCATCTGCGATGTCTTTGAGGATGTCTCCCTGATTGAACACCTCATAGAGTCAAGTACCATATATTATAGTGCCGGTCCCCTGTATGTTTCCACCCAATATACAGGAATGTCTGAGACGGGAATTTATTATTCCTACCGCATGTATGTTGTACTGCGCGAAGGACGTACCGTGGAACAACTAAAGAAAGAGATAGAACGAGTGTTGAAACCACACAACTACTCCTTCGAGGTGACAAGACCCTCATTTTATAACGACAAATACGAGCGATTTTATTTCTCGGTTATAAGCGGCGTGTATGTCATTGGTTCACTTATACTTCTTGCTGCCATCATCGGTTTCCTGCGTATGCAGATGCAACTGCTGTGGATGCGGCGGCGCGAGATTTCCCTACGCATCGTCAATGGTGCAAGGCGCAGTCAGATCTTCCAAACTCTTTCCACTGAGGTTACGATAGTGTTGCTGCTTTCGATGATAACGTCAATACTGTTGGGCGTATGGCTTGAAGGTTTCTACAAATCTACATTGTTGCAAATCATAGGATACAACTTTATCGATACATCCTCGATATACATATTCGCATTGATTATCGGAGTCATTTTATTTGTCATCAGTTCCCTCATTATTTGGCTCACCATCAGGCGTATATGCAAGTCGGAACGTGGACTTGCCGCATCGTTGCGTCGCAGTCGCACCCATTTTATGCGCAACGCCATGCTCACCATACAGTTGGCTGTGAGCATCTTCTTCGCTTGCTCCACAATCCTCATTTATCAGACGACGGAGCTGGAATATAAGCAATGTCAGATTCCTGAAAACGACAGCTTCTATAAGCAATGTCTGTTGTGCGTCCCGTTCGGAGAATACAATGGCATCGAATTTCAGGATAGTCTCAGCAAGTTGCCGAGCATCGACAAACTGATTCCCATGCAAAACAATTGGATGTATGTAAACGAACTGAACGAAAGGGAAGACTTGAAAGACCAAGAACTTGTAACCAGAAACTTACATTCGTATGTCGTAGGTGATATGGCATTCTTGAAATTCATGAACATCGACGTGAAATGGTTCCCGGGAAATGCCGACCGCAGCAGATGTGTGTTGCTTAATGAGAGTACATATAGGAATTACAAGGAATTGGACATAATCCACAACGGTATGCTGAAAATGCAAAACGACTATCCCGTTGCCGGAACATTCAGTTTCCTCCCCTATGACCGCATTGGCGGCACTGCCATCATCATCGACAAGGAGTCAATGCAATACTGCGACTATATTATGGTGCCGAAGAAGGGAAGATACGACGAACTGAATGCAGAGGCAAACGCATTGGTCAACAGGATGTATCCCGCCGTGCGCAGGAGTATTGTGCATAACATGCGTGACAATATGTGTATTGAAGCATTCCTTTCTGATTGTATGCGTTCAATTGCCATAATACTCTCGATAGTGAGCCTGATAGTCTGTGCCATGGGCATCTACAGCTCCGTGGCTCTCGACACCCGCGGGCGACGCAAGGAGATGGCGATACGCAAGATAAACGGAGCGAAGACCCGCAACATCGCCCTTATCTTCGGCAAGACATATATCATTGCCATAGCCTTGGCTTCAGTGATAAACATATCTACACCTCTCATGATTGCAAATATAGTCAAAGGAACGTTGAATAAGCCTCAAGCAAGCGCGATTATCTCCCTCCTGCTCGGCATCCTCATAGTGGTGGCAGTGACATTCGTCATCGTCTTCAAGCATATACGCAGTGCGATGAAGGTGAATCCGGCAAATGAAATAGTAAAGGAATAAAATAATAAAGATATGATCAAATTAGACAACATCAAGAAGGTGTTCCGCACAGACGATGTGGAGACCTGGGCTTTACAGAACGTGAGCCTCGAAGTGAAAGAAGGTGAGTTTGTGGCTATTATGGGTCCTTCGGGATGCGGCAAGTCAACACTGCTCAACATCCTCGGACTTATCGACAACCCCACGGAGGGCACATACCTACTTAACGGCACCGACGTGAGCCGTATGCAGGAAAACGAGCGTACCGAACTGCGCAAGGGAACGATTGGTTTCGTGTTCCAGAGTTTCAACCTCATCGAGGAACTGAATGTCATGGAGAACATCGAACTACCGTTGCTCTATATGGGCATCTCGCGCAGTGAGCGTCGCCGACGTGTGCAGGAGATTATGGAGCGCGTAGGCATTGCCCACCGCTCAAAGCATTTCCCCTGCCAACTCTCGGGCGGTCAGCAGCAACGTGTGGCAATAGCCCGGGCCGTAATCCCCTCGCCGAAGATTATCCTTGCCGACGAGCCTACCGGCAACCTCGACTCACGCAATGGACATGAGGTAATGGACCTGCTTGCCGAACTGCATCGCGAGGGCACAACAATCATCATGGTGACCCATTCACAGCACGACGCCAACTATGCCGACCGCATAGTCAACCTCTTCGATGGAGAGGTGGTGTCGCAGGTGGAGATGTAATAAAAATAAGTTTATTTTGGGAGAAACCTACTACTGAAAATGGAAATGTGTATGGAGATGGCTTTTTCAATATTGCCATTGACGTGAATCGCGTGGATCTGATAAGTATTGCTCATACATTATTGGTATGTAACCCTACCCTAATTCCGATATGCACACGATGTGAATCCTATGTGAAGTCGTTCCGTTATAGGCTTCACATCGAATTCATATCGAGTTTATATCGAATTCACATCGAATTCACTATTGAGGAACAATAGGGTGAGAGACTTCTGACGGCGGTGCGTCAGAGGAGGATGAGACGTTGTGTGGAGCATTTCCATTTAGAGCCTGTCAGCCGCTTGTGTATGCAGGCGACGGCTATGAGATTTGGGGCAGAGATGTTCATCTCATAGTCAATTCCCGGTCGGCAGTAAATGTCCTCCATCTCCATGAATGTGCCTACTGTGCCGTCGTCAAAACGTTGCCTTAGGAAAATCTTTATCACACGGAGTGCATCGCCCGACTGCCATTCCCTGGTATTAATAGGCACAAACAAGACGCCATCATCCCTGACTTCGGGATGAAGTTCTGGAAGCGAACCGAAGGAAAGGAAATAATCAGCGGGAATCCACCTGCCCGTCTCTATCGTATTCGCAGTCATAGCCACTGGGTCGAGCAGCAGGTTGTGATATAGAAACCTATGATAGGGACGCTTGGTTCCCTCGGCATCCTCAAAACACTCTTGGATGGCCTTGCTCACCAAACGATAGGCAGCCACGATGTTCTTCATGCCACTGCGCTGTCTTAATTGTTTTTCGCTCTTGCGGTCCCTGTAGCTCGACGGCATTTCCTGTATCACCTGCTTGCCGTTGACCACTCTAAAGACCATACCGCCGATATGTCCTCGTTTTAATCCATCGCCTGTACTTTTTACCATATCCTAAAATCCGCAAGCAATCTCAATGGCAATCTCAATTGCAGTAAAGAGCTTGAACACTATGCATCATGATAGTATGAGCGTGAATTTTGTCCGATTTGTGCATACCTTCCCCTTACCCCACAATGCGACTTGAGGC
>JALFCW010000016.1 GCA_022771625.1 Prevotella sp. | reverse complement strand
TACTGAATCCAGTCGCGCAATAATGTCGAACATTTCCTTTGCGTAACCGAACAGCATTGCCGTGTCGAAATTCTGCTTTAAATACAGTTTTTCGTTACCTGCGGCATATTGTCTCTCCACAGCATCAAACCATGTGGAGTAGATCTTAGGATTATGGCGGTTAGTGGAGTCGTTTGCAAGCAAGCCTTTCATCAGCTCAACCGCCTTGTCCAAGTTAGCGCCACTCTTGATGTATGTCCGTGCTTGAGAGATCTCCTTGCGTTGAGCTCTCAAGCACGGTGTTGTCATTAAAAAGAGAAGCAATATTGATATAATTCTCAACATTCAATCTTCAATTTACTTCTTGAGCAACTGCTGCATCTCGTTTGCCTTAGCCTCGTCGCCGATAGCATAGTAAATCTGATAGAGAGGATATGCCCAGTTGGTCTTCTCCTGATTGGGGTCCATATCCTTCAGTTTCTCAAGATATCCCTTCGACTCGTTGAGCACGTCCAGCACCTTCTGGTTGTCGGCAGCCGACAAGCGACCTGTTGACTTGTTGGCAAGCTGGTCCTTGAGAGAGATAGCCTTAGAGTTAAGAGTGATACCGAGGTTAAAGATTACCTGAACGAAGCTAGGATCAATCTCAATAGCCTTCTTATAGGCTGCAACAGCATCGTCCCACTTTTCCTCATTCATGAAAGTCTCACCCTTGAGAGCCCAAGCCATCTTGTTCTGAGGATCCTTGGCAAGCTCATCCTCCAACCAAGTCTTCTTCTCTGCTGTCAACCAGGGCTTTGAATAGTAGTCGATGAGCAAACCGAAGTAGCGCTCGTTCTTGGGATCTTTTGCGTGCAGGTCCTTCACTGTATTAAGATATGCTACAGAGTCGGCCTGAGTCTTGCAGTTATCCTTCTGCGAGAAGATCAGAATCTCCTGAGCATCAGCAGCTTTTGCTGGGTCTTTCATTGCTACATTAGCATAGCGAACAGCCTTCTCATAGTCCTTCTGGTTGTAGGCTGCAAGTGAGGCGAAGTAAGCGATTTCCGACATACTCTTGTCCTCTTCCCATTTCTCATTAGCAAACAAGGGAGCTGATGGAGAATCCACATACAAACCCCATGCCTCAAGAGCCTTGCCCTGGTCCTTCTTGTCGTTGTAGAAGAACAGACCGGCATTGATAAGTCCGTTGCGAGCAGCCTTGTAGTTGGCAGAATTCTTCTTCTGGAACTTTGGCTTCACCTTACCCTTTTCGTTGGGCTGAATGTCAAACTCGTTACACTTATAAGCGGCTTTGAAAGCCTCTACGAGTGCTGTGTACATAGACTCCTGAACGTCGGCGGGAGTGTCAACCTTCTTGAGCTGGTTTTCAACCACTGTCTGCTGACCATCCATGTAAATCTTGTACTGTGCGGCACTCTTTGCGTTCCATTCAGCGGCCTGTTCAGCTGCTGTCTGAGCAAAAGCAGTGGTAGCTGCTGCTGCCATAACTGCCATCATGAAAATTTTCTTCATTGTTGTAATTATTAGAGATAAAACATTAATTTTCTGCATTCTCTGTATTTTCTACATTAGGCGACTCATCCGGATCAACGATTGTTTCCGGCTCTTCCTCTGTCTCTGTCATTACCTTGCATACGCTGGCAATAACATCGTTCTTCTTGGTGAGGTTGATGAGTCTCACTCCCTGTGTGGCGCGACCCATTACTCTCACATCGGCAACCTTCATACGGATGAGTATTCCACTCTTGTTGATTATCATAAGGTCGTTCTCGTCGGTCACTACCTTGATAGCTACAAGTCGGCCTGTCTTCTCGGTGATGCTGATGGTCTTTACACCCTTGGCACCACGTGCAGTCTTGCGGTAGTCATCCACATCGCTACGCTTACCGTAACCATTCTCACTTACAACCATAATGGTCTCGGTCTGAGGATCGTTGACGCATACCAGTCCTACCACCTCGTCATCTCCACCATCAAGACGCATACCACGTACACCGGTTGAAACACGTCCCATCGGGCGCAACTCTTCCTCGTTGAATCGGATTGCCCTACCATTGCGGTTGGCAAGGAGCAACTCGTTGTGACCATTGGTAAGACGTACGCCTACCACCTGGTCGCCATCAAGAATATTGATGGCATTCACACCATTGGCACGTGGACGGCTATAAGCCTCAAGACAGGTCTTCTTGATGATACCATTCTTGGTTGCAAATACAACATAGTGGCTGTCAACAAATTCCTTGTCATTCAAATTCTTTATTCTCAGCACTGCATTGATGGCATCGTCAGCCTCGATGTTGAGCAAGTTCTGTATTGCCCTACCCTTTGAGTTCTTGGCACCCTCAGGTATCTCGTAGCACTTCAGCCAATAACACCTACCCTTCTGGGTGAAGAACAACAGCGTGTTGTGCATTGTAGCAGGATAGATATATTCGGTGAAGTCCTCGTCGCGGGTATGTGCACCCTTACTGCCCACTCCACCACGGCTCTGCTCGCGGAACTCTGTAAGAGCCGTTCTCTTAATATAACCAAGGTGACTGATGGTGATAACCACAGGATCATCTGGATAGAAGTCCTCTGCATTAAACTCCTCGCTAGAATACTTGATTTCGGTGCGACGCTCATCACCATACTTCTCCTTCACCTCTAGCAGTTCGTCCTTCATCACCTTTTTGCAAAGCTCTGGGTCGTCGAGGATTGACTGCAAGTATGCAATGAGTTTCTCAAGTTCCTCATATTCAGCATGCAACTGGTCCATCTGCAGACCAGTGAGCTGACGCAAGCGCATATCCACAATAGCCCTTGCCTGAACATCATCGAAGTCGAAGCGCTTCATCAAGTTTTCGATAGCCTCCTGGGGAGTCTTCGAGGCACGGATGATATGCACCACCTCGTCGATATTGTCGCATGCCACTATCAATGCCTCAAGGATATGGGCACGGTCCTGTGCTTTCTTCAAGTCAAACTTGGTGCGACGGATTGTCACGTCATGACGGTGGTCAACAAAGTGCTTTACACACTCCTTGAGCGACAGCAACTTCGGGCGTCCGTGTACCAGCGCGATACAGTTCACCGAGAACGAGCTCTGCAATGCTGTCATCTTGAACAGTTTGTTCAGGATAACGTTGGCATTGGCATCACGTCTTACGTCAACAACGATACGCATACCTTGACGTCCCGACTCGTCGTTGACATTAGTGATACCCTCAATCTTCTTCTCAGTGGCAAGGTCGGCGATGTATTTCACCAAGTCGGCCTTGTTCACTCCATAGGGAATCTCTGTTACGACAATCTTGTCGTGAGTGTCACCAGTCTCAATCTCAGCCTTAGCACGCATGATGATGCGTCCTCTACCAGTCTCATAGGCATCCTTCACGCCTTGTATTCCATAGATATATGCGCCTGTGGGGAAGTCGGGAGCCTTGATGAACTCCATAAGTCCGTCAGTATCAATATCCTCATTGTCGATATACGCGCAACATCCGTCAATCACCTCACCAAGATTGTGTGTAGGGATATTAGTAGCCATACCAACGGCAATACCGTTGCCGCCATTGACGAGAAGATTTGGAATCTTGGTAGGCATCACACTCGGTTCGACAAGCGAGTCGTCGAAGTTGTTAACCATATCCACGGTATCCTTCTCCAAGTCGTCCATGATATGCTCACCCATCTTCGACAGGCGGCACTCAGTATAACGCATGGCAGCCGGAGAGTCGCCGTCCACCGAACCGAAGTTACCTTGTCCGTCAACAAGCGTGTACCTCATGGCCCAATCCTGAGCCATACGCACCAATGCTCCATACACTGAGCTATCACCATGTGGATGGTACTTACCAAGCACCTCACCCACGACGCGGGCACACTTCTTGTAGGGGTTATTACTAGTATTACCAATACCCATCATACCATATAGGATACGACGGTGTACCGGTTTGAATCCGTCTCTCACATCCGGAAGGGCACGAGCCACAATCACCGACATTGAATAGTCGATGTATGAGGATTTCATCTCCTCCTCGATGTTAATTTTAATAATTCTGTCTTGATCTAATGTCTGATCCATTTTTGGATTTTCTATATTTTATTTTATAATTATTTCTTTTAGCGTTCAAAATTACTAATAAAATCTGAGACAGCAAAACATTTAAGCAATTTTTAACGGCTTAGGGCAAAAAAAATCCCGAAACAGCTATGTTTCGGGACTTTTCTATATAAAAATTATACTATTCGTTTCCGATAGATAATATTATTCAGCTGCGGGAGCTTCTTCCTCTGCTGCAGGTGCCTCAGCCTCGGCTACAGGAGCCTCAACAGCTGCGGGAGCCTCAACCTTCTCCTGAGCAGGAGCGTTCTCGGCAACAACTGTAACAGGAATCTCAACGCTTACCTCCTTGTGGAAGCAAACAGTTGCTACATAATCACCCACCTTCTTAATATCGCGCATAACGATAATCTTGCGGTCGATGTCGTGACCAAGCTTCTTCAGTTCCTCAGCTACATGAGCTGCTGTAACTGAACCGTAGGTAACGCCAGTAGCGCCCACCTTGGCTGAAATTGTGAGGGCAACGTTCTTGATAGCCTCAGCCTTCTGCTCAGCGGCAGCCTTGAGAGCTGCGAGCTTGTGAGCCTGCTGCTTCAGGTTCTCTGCCAATACCTTCTTTGCTGACTCAGAGGCGATGACTGCCTTACCAGTAGGGATAAGGTAGTTGCGGCCGTAGCCAGACTTTACATTAACGATGTCGTCCTTGAATCCAAGTCCGATGATATCTTCTTTCAGTATGATTTCCATGTGTCAATCCTCCTCTTTAATTATTTCATCAAGTCAGTAACGTATGGAAGCAACGCAATCTGGCGTGCACGCTTGATAGCCTGAGCCACACGGCGCTGATACTTCAGAGAAGTGCCAGTGATACGACGGGGAAGAATCTTTCCCTGCTCGTTGAGGAACTTCTTGAGGAACTCTGGATCCTTGTAGTCGATGTACTTGATACCGCTCTTCTTGACACGGCAATACTTCTTCTTCTTTGTGTCCACTGAGGGTGGAGTCAAATACCTGATTTCTGATTCTTGTGCCATGATTTAAGCCTCCTCTGATTTTTTAGCATACTTGTTCTTGCGCTTGATAGCATACTCTGCAGCATACTTGTCGAGCTTAACTGTCATAAAGCGGATGACCTTCTCGTCGCGACGATAGTTCACCTCAAGCTTGTTAATGAGTGATGGCTCAGCCTTGAATTCCAGCAGGCAGTAGAAACCTGTGGATTTCTTCTGAATAGCGTATGCCATCTTCTTCAGTCCCCAGGCCTCTTCGTTCAGAATCTCTGCACCATTATCGGTGAGGAGCTTCTTGAATTTAGCGACCGTTTCCTTCATCTGTTCATCAGACAAAACGGGAGTCAAAATGAAAACGGTTTCGTATTGATTCATACTACTTTAAAATGTTAAATTAATGTTATTTTGCAAAAATGCGGTGCAAAGGTACTCATTTTATTTTATTCTACCAAATTTTTTTCGTACTTTTGCAGCAAAATTAACGATTTATATGAAGATTAGCGGAAAAATTATAGGATTAGGGCTCATTTTTATTGGTTCTATCCTACTTTTAATAAGTTTTGCAGCGGGATGGACGTCATCCAACCCGCTGCTGATTTCTTGTCTTATTTTGATTGCCGTCGGAATAATTATCTCGGCTAAGCAAATATAATACAAATGGTTTACTCTTCCTCCGGAGTGATGAGCTTATAGCCCTTACCGTGGATATTGATGATCTCTATCTGGTCGTCATCCTTGAGGTGCTTGCGCAATTTTGTGATATACACATCCATTGAGCGGGCATTGAAATAGTTGTCGTCGATCCAGATGGTCTTCAGGGCAAAGTCGCGCTGGAGAATCTCGTTGGCATGACTGCAGAGCAAGGCGAGGAGTTCGTTCTCCTTGGTTGTGAGCTTTGTCTGCTTGTCGCCGATAACGAGCAGCTGCTTCTGTGTGTCGAATGTGAAGCGGCCGATATGATAGAGTGTGCTCTCCTTGTTTTTCTTTCCACGTACACGACGCAGGATTGCCTCTATACGGAATACAAGCTCTTCCATTGAGAAAGGCTTTGTGATATAATCGTCGGCACCAATCTTGAATCCCTCGAGGATATCTTCCTTCAGTGTCTTTGCTGTCAAGAAGATAATTGGTATCTCGGCATTGGCACTGCGGATTTCCTGGGCGAGAGTGAATCCGTCCTTCTTGGGCATCATCACGTCGAGTACACAGATGTCAAACTTAGTCTTGAGGAATGCCTTGTAGCCTGCGTCACCGTCAGGACAAAGTTCTGCCTCATAACCCTTTGCTGCAAGGTATTCACGCAGCAACATTCCCAGATTTTCGTCGTCTTCGCAAAGAAGAATCTTCAAATTGTCTTCCATAATCTTTTCTATTTTATGTGTTAATATTATAATTCTTGTTGTTAATTCTGTATCACCGGCAATGTGATGGTGAACTTCGTTCCCTTGCCGAATTCGCTTTCCACATGGATGGTACCCTTGTGCAGGTCGATGATTTTCTTCACGTATGCCAGTCCCAATCCGAATCCCTTGGCGTCGTGCAGGTTACCGGTATGAACCCTATAGAATTTCTCGAATATCTTCTTTAGGTTCTCCTTCTTGATACCCATTCCTGTGTCGCGTATTGAGAGATACAAGTGCTGGTCGTCGTTCCACGTCTTCATATATATGTCGAGCGGCATGTCCTGCTTGCGGTATTTCACTGCATTGTCCAGCAGATTAAAGATCACGTTTTGGAAGTGCATCTCATCCACGTATATTGCTGAGTCGATGGCTTCAATCTCGGTATATATCTTTCCTCCAGTGTGCTCCACTCTCAGTGTGAATGAATTGGCGATATTCTCCACCATTTCGTTAAGGTCGAGTTCCTTCTTTTTGAATACCGCCTTCTTGCGGTCGAACATCGACATCTGCAGCACCTTCTCCACGAGGAATCTCAAGCGTTTCGACTCGTCATTGATTACTCCACCCAGATGGCTCAGCATTGCCGGACTCTTACCCACACTGTTGTCGTTGAGCATCTGTGCCGCAAGTGAGATACTTGCTATTGGAGTCTTCAGCTCGTGTGTCATGTTGTTGATAAAGTCGTTCTTTATCTCGGTATATCTCTTCTGCCTGAATATCACTACTATGGTGAATATGAAGGTGATGAGCAATACGAGGGTGAACACCACTGACGGTATCATGAACCTGATGCTCGAAAAGATATATCCGTTGATGTCGGGAAAGTGGATTTTCACTACTCCCATCTTCGACGAGGGGTCGTTGCGGAAAAGCACCTGCGAATATGTGTATGGCAGTCCGTCCTCCGTGTAGTCGGGACAACGGTACACCTCTCTGCCGTCGGCTGTAGATACTGTGAAGTGATATGGAATGTTGATACCGTTGTTCAGCAGTTCTGCCCTTATGTCCTGATCGAGCAACTTGAAGTTGATGCGCTCCCTGAGCGGTTTTTCGCTCGCTGTATAGAGTATGTTATACACCACCTCGTCGAGCAAGGCTTTCTGATATACATATCTGTTTCTCACTATCTCCTGCAACGACTTTGAGGCCTCACTGATTGAGTTCTTGTCCGACCTCAGTATCATTGCCTTGGGAATGGTGGATGGTTTGGTGGTGATTGTCTTCAACTGGAATGATGAGTAAATCGTACCGTCCTTGCCTGCCACTGCATATTGGTGGGAGTGTTGCACCACACCGCCGTTGAGGTCGCCATGTGATGACACCGAGTCTTGACGGAATGCCCTACGCTCTGTCTCATTGACGTCCTTCTCAAGATAGCGCAAGGTCTCGTTGACCTCGAGGTTTCTCGATGCTTGATAGAGACTTCTGTTGACCGACTCGTCAAACTGTTCCTTCTTCATCTTTGCCATCTCTTCGATGTAAGACAACTGCAAATAGAGCAGTGCAAGGAACGAGAATCCCATTATTATTGCTATGATCCAAATCGTTGACTTCTTCATGGCTGCAAAATTACATCAAATTTTAATAAGTTGGTAGGATTTAGTTAATTATTTCTGCGCAATTTTACTATATTAACACTTTTCTATATTTTTATTTGCAAATAATCAATTATCTTCAATAGGACTGCTATTAATATATAGCAAATTATCACCTGAAGAACGGATAATCTGATGCCGTCAATAGCCGCCAGAGGCAATTGGGAAATAAATTCGACAGTGAAATTCATCACCCATGCAATTAATCCCACAGCCTTCACCAACCACAACTGAATAAACGACAAAGGCCAAAACATCACTATCGCCAACGCCCCATACAGCAATAACGTTGTCAACGGTACGACTATGAGGTTAGAGATGATAAACCAGCACGGGAGGCTGTGGAAATAGAAAGCCACAAGGGGAGCCGTACCAAGTTGTGCAGCCAATCCCACTGATACCATTCCCCATATTTTGGACAGATAATGATGATGGGAATGGAATTCTGGCGGCAACAATCCATTTAGCAAGGGACAGATGACAATAATTGCCCCCACCGACATTATGGATAATTGAAAACCTACATCTAAGATTATCCTTGGATTGACGAGCACCATTATCATTATTGTAGTCACGAGCACATCCAAACGGTCGCTCCCTGGCTTCAACACTTCGGTAAGTGTGAATATGCTCAACATTATAGCAGCCCTTACCGCCGACACAGGCATTCCCACAATAACGACATAGCACCATATTGTGGCTATTATCACAAAACGACCAACCCTACTCCACCCTACAATAAGCATTAACACGAAATAGAGAATGGCAAGATGTGTGCCCGACAAGGCAAGGACATGAGCCACTCCCGCCCTCGAATATTCATTTCGCAGACTGCGGTCGATAAATCGTTTGTCGCCCAGGGTCATCGCCGACACCACTGCCAGTTCGTCACCCTCAAGTCCGTTGGCGATATATAGGTCTGTCACATCCTGTCTCACTGCCGCTGCCCCACGGGATATGTTAGTCTTCCACTCACTTTCTCCCCCAATGTCTTTTATATTATCGTGTGCGGCACACAAAGCTACGCTACAAATCATTCCCGCACACAACATCCCGATTATTATAAATGCATTACGCCTTCCTATCCTATAGACCAAAAGGCAAATCGCCGCTGCAACCAAAACGGTTACAACGGCGATTGTCAAAAGGTCAAGGAAGCCAGCAAAAAAAGGCCATTTGGCATATAGAAGGACTCCTATAACCAAGGCGAGTGTATAGAAAAGAGCTGGACGTTCCTTGACCATAATAATATCTATCAATCTCTTATTCCTCACTCTCCTCAGCCTCATGCTCCTGGATGAGCTGCTGCTGAATATCGTTGGGAACGAGTTCATAGCTTGCAAACTTGGTTGTGAACGAAGCGCGTCCACCAGTGATTGAGCTCAGGGCAATACTGTAGTTGGAGAGTTCCTTCAGAGGAATCTTTGCCTGCAGCTTCTGATAGCCTGCCTCGCTGTCCATACCCATGATGAGGGCACGACGTCCCTGCAGGTCGCTCATCACGTCGCCCATGAAGTCGGCGGGCACATACACCTCAAGGTCGTAGATGGGCTCGAGGATCTTCGGTCCTGCCTCCTTGAATGCTGCTGCAAAGGCATTGCGTGCGGCAAGCATGAACGAGAGTTCGTTGGAGTCAACCGGGTGCATCTTTCCGTCATATACTATCACGCGAACATCGCGGGCATAACTGCCAGTGAGCGGTCCACGCTCCATACGCTCCATGATACCCTTGAGGATAGCCGGCATGAATCGTGTGTCGATGGCACCACCGACAACCGAGTTCATGAACACGAGCTTTCCACCCCACTCCAGGTCGATCTCCTCACGGCTCTTGATGTTCATGCGGAATTCCTGTCCGCCAAACTTGAACACTGTCGGGTCGGGCATTCCGTCGGCATACGGCTCAACAATCAAGTGCACCTCACCAAACTGTCCGGCACCACCCGACTGCTTCTTGTGGCGATAGTCGGCACGGGCCTGCTTTGTGATAGTCTCGCGATAAGGTATCTTCGGTTCGCCATATTTCACCTGTATCTTCTCATTGTTCTCAAGACGCCACTTCAATGTGCGCAGGTGGAACTCACCCTGTCCGTGAACGATAGTCTGCCTCAACTCCTTCGACTGCTCCACAACCCATGTCGGGTCTTCCTGTCTCATCTTCGTAAGGGCAGCCATCAGCTTCTCCATCTCCTGCTCGTTGACAGCCTTGATAGAGCGTGAATACTTGGAGTTAGGATATTTGATGAAATCATATCTATATTCGCAATCCTTTGCATTGAGGGCATTACCAGTCTTCACGTCCTTCAGCTTAACCGTACAACCGATGTCACCGGCGCAAAGTTCATCAACAGGCAGACGGTTGGCTCCCGCACAAGCATATATCTGTGCGATGCGCTCCTTCGAGCCACGGTCGGCATTCGACAGGTCGGCACCAGCCTTCACCTTTCCGCTCATCACCTTGAAATACGACACCTCACCGATATGTGGCTCCATTCCCGTCTTGAAGAAATAGAGAGATGTAGGACCGTCAGAATCGGCAGACACCTCTTCACCACGTGTATTGTGCACCTTCGGCATCTCGCTAACGAATGGCACTACATTGCCCAAGAACTCCATCAGACGGCGAACGCCCATGTCCTTACCTGCACAAACGCAGAACACGGGGAATATAGAGCGTGTCACGAGTCCCTTGCGGATACCCTCACGCAGTTCGTCCTCTGTCAGAGTCTCTTCCTCGAAGAATTTCTCCATCAAGCCTTCGTCGTTCTCGGCGGCAGCCTCCACAAGAGCCTTGTGCAGCTCCATAGCCTTGTCCATTTCCTCGGCTGGGATATCCTCGATGATTGGTGCTCCACCCTCGGGCTTCCATGAATATTTCTTCATGAGCAGCACGTCGATAAGCGAGTTGAATCCAGGACCTGTGGAGATAGGATATTGTATCTGCACGCACTTAGGTCCGTAGATCTCCTGCATGGTAGAGATGATATTGTCAAAGTCGCATTTATCGCTGTCCAACTGGTTAACCAAGAAGATAACCGGTTTCTTTAATTTTTCTGTATAACGGAAATTGTTCTGTGTTCCCACCTCAGGACCATATTGACCGTTTATCAGCACCACTGCCTGATCGGTAACGTTGAGAGCTGTGATTGCGCCTCCCACAAAGTCGTCCGAACCCGGGCAATCGATGATGTTGAGCTTCTTGTTGTTCCACTCCACATGGAATACGGTTGAGAACACTGAGTAACCATATTCCTGTTCAACGGGGAAATAGTCACTCACGGTATTTTTAGCTTCCACTGAGCCACGGCGTTTGATGATGCCTGCCTCATAAAGCATTGACTCGGCAAGTGTTGTCTTGCCGCTACCCGCACTGCCAATCAGTGCAATGTTTTTGATTTCACTCGTTTGATATACTTTCATATCTTTTTACGTTTTTAGTGAATACTATAAAGGTTCTAAGTTATTACGGCGACTAAATTAGACATTTTTCGTGAGATACGCAAACAAATTGGGCAAAAATGTTTGATTTATTAAACAAAATTAGTACTTTTGCAGCAAATTTCAGATAAAATGGCAGGTTTATACGTTCATATTCCCTTTTGCAAGTCGCGTTGCATCTATTGCGCTTTCTATTCCACCACATCCGCTGGCATGGAGGAAAAATATGTGTCGGCACTGTGTCGCGAACTCGATTTACGCTCTGATTATTGCTCCTCCGAATGGCAGACGGTATATATCGGTGGCGGCACTCCAAGCACATTGTCCCCCGAACAGCTCCAACGGCTTTTTTCGCATATCGACTGCTCCCACGCCACAGAAGTAACCATTGAGTGCAATCCCGACGATGTCACTCCTTCCTTTGCCTCTCTGTTGGTTTCTCTACCGGTCAATCGGGTTAGCATGGGAGCACAAACATTCGATGACAGTCGCCTCGGATTTCTCCGCCGCCGACATAATGCCGCAGAGGTTGTAAATGCTGTCAACACACTGCGGGATGCCGGAATCGACAATATCAGTATCGATCTTATCTACGGATTCCCCGGGGAATCTCTCAAGCAATGGGACGACGACATCACTGCCGCCCTATCCCTCGGAGTGGAACATCTCTCGGCCTATTGCCTATCGTACGAGGAAGGCACTCCTCTCTATCGTATGCTCAAAGAGGGGAAGGTGGAAGAGAGTGACGACGAACTGACACGCGCGATGTACTACCGGCTTATCGACCGACTTGCCGCTGCTGGATATGAGCACTACGAGATAAGCAACTTCGCCCTTCCCGGACGTCGGGCCCTTCACAACAGCAACTACTGGAACTCCACTCCCTATATGGGAATAGGCGCTGCCGCACATTCATATAACGTCACAAGCCGACAATGGAACATTTCCGACCTTCGGAAATATATCTTAGAAGTGGAAAATGACCATCTGCCATTCGAACGCGAGTATCTCGACATCACCGAAAGATACAACGACACAGTGATGCTCTCTCTACGCACATGCGACGGCATCGACCTTGCCGACTTGAAATCCCGTTTCGGCACCGACCTTCACTCCTATCTTCTTCGTCAGGCACAACAATACGAAGAAAGCGGTCTGCTCGTCCATGAGCACGACCGCCTCCGTCTTTCCCGCAATGGGTTATATGTTAGTGATATGGTCATCACCGACCTGCTGAAGGTATAACTCCCTACATGCATCCTCAAGCAATTCGATGACGAGTTCAAATCCCTTGTCGCCACCGTAATAAGGGTCGGGCACGGTGGTTGCCTCGGGATGATACCTCAGAAAGTCGGCCATCCTCACCACCTTTTCCATATCTTTTTCTGAAGGGGCAAGCGATGACACTGCCCTGTAATTATCGTGGTCCATGACAACAATCAGGTCGAAGTCTTTGAAATCCTGCCTGCATATCTGTCGCGCCCTACTGTTGAAATTGTATCCATGGGCAGCACCATGGCGTCGCATACGCGAATCTGGCAGTTCGCCCACATGCCACGGTCCGATACCTGCAGAGTCGATAAAGAAGTCGTCCTCCCTACCCTCTTCCTTCACTATCTGTTTCATAATACCCTCGGCAGCCGGTGATCGGCATATATTGCCAAGGCACACAAAAAGAATCTTTTTCTTCATACCTGCAATTTTTCATGCAAAGATACAACCTTTTTCCCATTTCTCCAAACTTTTCCCTTATTATTTACCATATAAAATTCGTTTGTGGATATTTTGATGTACCTTCGCTATACCTTCGCTGTACCTTCGCTGTACCTTCGCTTTTTGCTCTATAGAGAAAATAGGTACAAAAAAGGAACAACAGAGTCATAGCGTCACATGTCACATGGATTTTTTGTCGTTTTTATGTTTCTTTTTTGCTTTTGAGAGAAGCCCTATATTGTATTATTATTTATATATATATATATATTTAATTAATAAAATAAGGTACGTGTTATTATATAGAAAAAATGAGATTATGCTTTTAGGAGCAGTTACCCCTTAGAAAGCAAAAAACGACAAAAAATCCATGTGACATGTGACGCTTGGGAGAATCAGCGTCACTTTCTGACGAAATGTGGCCATGCTTCCTCACCTAATTCAGGAGCATATTCAAAACCTTCGTAGGAAAAAGAGCGCAAATCGGCTGGAGAAGTAAGTTGATTCTGCAGGATATACCTCACCATTGCCCCTCGGCACGACTTTGCCCACACAGCCTGCATCTTAAGCGTACCGTTAGGTTGGTGCACATAGAACAACGGATGCACCACATCCACCTCATGGCACACACGTTTCCAATCAAACAAGTGCTCATATTCCTCTGTCGAGAGATGAACCAACACACCGTCATCTGCCTTCACACTGTCGATGAGAGCATCAGTGAGAGTGTCGCGCCAAAACTGATTCACCGGTTTGCCGTCGGCTGAAGGCAGATGAACGCAATGCTCCATCCTGTAAGGCACAACACCATCCATAGGGCGCAACAATCCATATAGGAAGCACGTAATCCACAAGTGACGTTGGGCAAAACCGATGGCAGCCTCATTGAGTGTCGAGGCCTTGAGATGCTTATACGCCTGACCGTTATAAGCCATTATGGCAGGCATCTTTTCGGCAATAAAGAAATTCTGGTAACGTTGCCAATTCTCAGCCGCCAACTTTCTGCTGCAGTCAAGTTCGCGCTCCAATGTGTCAATATCCATTCCAGCCATATCCAATGCAATCCGGTTGGCAATCTCCTGGTATTGTGGTTCCGACCATGGCTTTATGTCCGACCTCTCATACATTATCTTAGCATTAGCGAGTAATATTTGCATAATTCATTCATTTTTTTGGCAAAGATACGGATAATCTCCCAAAACTCCAAACAATTCAGATGTTTTTTTTAATTAATCGCAAGCCTTGCAAAGATTTGTTTTTTTCGAAAATAATTCTTCATTTGTTAAAATGGCATAAAAATATTGAGTCTTTTATACACATAAGAATAATATTCATTACCTTTGTACTTTATAAATCACACTTTACATCCAATAATTAAAAAAAACAGAACGACAATGAACTTTCTTGAAGAGAAAATCAAAGAAGACGGGATTATCAAAGAAGGCAATATCCTGAAGGTTGACAACTTTCTCAACCATCAGATTGATGTTGACATCATCCGCCAGATAGCCTATGAGTTAAAGCGCAGGTTCCGCGGTAAGCAAGTGAACAAGATTCTCACCATCGAGGCGAGCGGCATTGCCATAGCCATGCTCCTCGGCGACCTCTACGACGTACCGGTGGTGTTCGCCAAAAAGGGCGAGACAGCCAATTCCACCGACGATAAATATGTGTCGCAGGCATACTCGTTCACCCATAAGCGCCACAACAATGTGTTCGTGTCGCGCCCCTATCTCACTGCCAACGACAAAGTGCTCATCGTTGACGATTTCCTTGCCGATGGACAAGCATGTCTTGCCCTTATCGACATTGTCAAGCAGGCAG
The DNA here is from genome assembly GCA_022771625.1 of Prevotella sp. GTDB lineage: Bacteria > Bacteroidota > Bacteroidia > Bacteroidales > Bacteroidaceae > Prevotella. Next base: position 17,911 of record JALFCW010000016.1, on the reverse strand, counting down.
GCGGCGAGGTGGTAGGCATTGGTATTGCCATCGAGAAAGGTCAGCAAAAGGGAGGTCAGATACTACGCGAAGCCGGCTATCACCTTGAGTCGATAGCCATACTCGAATCAATGGATTACACTACACAAGACATCAAATTCAGATCATGAGCAGCATATACGAACTCGACGGCAGAGTGCCACTGAGGCAGGCATTGCCATTCGGTCTGCAACACATCCTCGCTATGTTCGTTGCCAACATCACCCCTATCATCATCCTTGCCAATGTCGTGGGCATCGACAAGGGCATCAGTGCCACACTTATCCAGAACTGCATGATTATAGCAGGCATAGGAACACTCGTGCAACTCTATCCTATATGGAGAATAGGCTCACGACTCCCCATCGTGATGGGTATCTCGTTCACGTTTCTCTCTTTGGCTATAGTGATAGCCTCCACTCAAGGCATGGGCACTCTCATGGGTGCCGTCATTGTGGGCGGACTCATTGAGGGTTGTCTCGGACTCTTTCCCAACAAATGGACAAAGCTTATCCCGCACATCGTGGCAGCCACTGTTGTAGCCGCCATCGGTCTATCCCTACTCCCCATTGGAGCCAATAGTTTTGCAGGCGGACAGGGAGCAGCCGACTTCGGCAGTGCCGACAACTGGATAGTGGGCTCGGTGACATTGCTCGTGTGTCTTGTCACCCTCATTTATGGCAAGAACATGTTGCGCTCGCTCTCCATTCTCGTCGGACTTATCGCCGGCTACATCCTTGCCTTGTGTATGGGAATGGTGAATTTCAACAATATCAACGACATGCCTATTGTCGCCCTACCCTCATTCATGCCTTTCACCCCCGAGTTTCATCTCGATGCCATTCTCGCTGTGATTTGCATCTACTTCGTATCAGCCACCGAGACCATCGGCGATACGTCGGCCCTTTGTTCGGGAGCATTAGGTAGAGGAGTGAAGAAGAAGGAGATGGGGTCGTCAGTGGCCTGCGACGGTATCGTGAGTTGCATCTCTGGACTATTTGGTTGCACCCCTATCACGTCTTTCTCTCAGAATGTGGGTCTTGCCGCCTTGTCCAAGGTAATCAACCGCTTCACAATCGCCACAGGAGCGGTGATACTGATATTATGCGGACTATTCCCACCGATAGGGGCATTATTGGCCACTATACCGCAGTGCGTTCTTGGCGGTTGCACTTTGATGATGTTCGGAAGCATTGTCTTTGCGAGCTTTGGCATGATGGCACGTTGCGGATTCTCACAACGCAACATGATTATCGCCAGTCTCTCGCTAAGCATCGGACTTGGATTCACCTCCGCTCCCGACATGTTCAAGATATTCCCCGACATTGTCAACACCGTATTCGCACAAAACTCCGTTGCAGTGGTCTTTTTGTGTGCCGTAGTGCTCAACCTCGTCCTTCCTAAGGAGGTATAACCAAGTTGCTTTTATCTTCGCAAGCCTTGCAAAGATTTGGTTTTTTCGAAAATAATTCATACCTTTGCAGCCAATAATGATTAAACGCATGAATGGTATGAACGAAATAAGCAATCTGCCTCCCATTGACTTTGGAATTGTGGAGGACAGGACAATGAAAATATTGAAGGTCGTAGGTGTGGGTGGTGCCGGATGCAATGCCGTCAGGAATATGTATGACGAAGGCATTGAGGGAGTGTCATTTGCAGTATTCAACACTGATAGCAAGGTACTTGCCAAGTCGCCCGTTCCCGTCAAACTGCAGTTGGGCGAGGGACTCGGTGCCGGCGCCAATCCCGAAGTGGGTAAAAGTGAGGCGGAAAACAATATTGACGATATTCGCACACTGCTCAACGACGGTACTAAGATGGTGTTCATCACTGCCGGAATGGGTGGCGGCACTGGAACAGGAGCGGCTCCTGTGGTGGCACAGATTGCCCAGGAACTCGGAATCCTTACCGTTGCCATTGTCACCATACCCTTTTATTTTGAGCGTAAGAAGAAGATTGTGAAGGCTCTCAAGGGCGTGGAAGAACTTAGGAAATATGTTGACGCAATGCTTGTGATTAACAATGAGAGACTATGCGATGTATATTCCGACTCACCCATATCACTCAACGAGGCTTTCAAGCGTGCGGATGATGTGCTGAAAGAGGCAGTAAAGGGCATATCAGAGCTGATTACTTTCCATAGCGACGGCAATATCAACCTCGACTTCCGTGATGTAGAGACCACCACCCGCAAGGGCGGCGGAGCTATCATGGCTATCGGTAGGGCAAGTGGCAACAAGCGAATCGAAAGAGCCATCATCGATGCCCTTGATTCTCCCTTGTTGTGCGGAAATGACATCAACAAGGCCAAGAAGATTTTGTTCAACATATATGCAAGTACCGAGCACCAGATATATGTCAATGAGATGCAGGAGATTGATGAATTCTTCGACCAACTTGATCCTGACATCGAAGTTATATGGGGTACTTCTACCGACGACTCCCTCGGCGAGGATGCCAAGGTGACCATTTTGGCCACAGGCATCGACAATGAGTTTACCGAACTTAAGGAAGAACAGAGAAACGAGGGAGAAGAACACTTCGAGCAACTGATAAAAGACCTTTATAAACCTGTAAAGCGACCAAAGCCTCAGGAAAAGGAAGAAAAAGAGCCCGAGATAAAAGAGCAAGATAAAAAAGAAACCGAACCACCTTTTATTGTCGTTGCTCCCAAAGTGGAACCGGCAGTGGAACCTGTAAAAGAGGAAAAGACGGTGGAAATGCCCGAACCCAAGAAACCGTCAATCTTGGACAAATGGAAAAAATGGTTGAGGGATAATATGGAGATGTATAATGAATGACTATGTGAACAATCTTGAGGAACTGGCTTCTCAGCTGCATGACATTGCAAGAAAGCTGAGGGCGGCAGGGCGCAACGACCTGATATTGTCAGCCCTTGGCAGCAGTATGCTCGATGAACTGAAGGCAGAGGCTGTGAGGGGACATCTGAGCCGACTCGTCATCACGCCAGATTATCGTTTCCTTCTGCCCGACATCGGCAATGTCGAGGTTGACCTGCAACCAGTGCACAAGGCAGTATATCTACTGTTTCTCAACCACCCTGAAGGAATCGAGTTCAAGCATCTTTCTGAATACAAGGACGAATTGCGCCAATGGTATCGCAAGACGTCAAAGATGATGGACCTGGAAAAGATTGAAGAGAGCGTTGACCATCTCACCAACCCTCTCGACAATGCCATCAACGAGAAATGCTCCCGCATAAAGAGAGCATTCCTCGACGTGATGGACGAATATTCAGCGAGCTACTACATTATCTCCGGTCATGCAAGGATTGATTCTCCCACAACCACCAAGACATGGTATAAACGTCTGAAAGTGATTAATCTTCCCAGACATCTTGTAGTGATCAAGGCGCAATAGACGACTTAAAAATGCTTAAAAGCTGAGGAAAACCTTGTTTATTAAAATAATATTTTATACTTTTGCAGAGAAATTTAAAATAACATTTTAATATTGTATGTTTACGAAAAGATGCAGCAATTACTTCGTGAAGGGCACGTAGTGTTAACTGTTAACGCGTAACTTACACAAAATTCCGTTTTGAGGGCCTCTAGGAGAAAAAGGTGTAAATATTAATTATTATATATATTATAATATAATACTTTTCACTAAAAGTAAAAACGCATTTCAATGCAAGTTACGCGTTAACAGTTAACACTTTCCCATCAGAGGCCTTACCCCTATAACGACTATTTAGCTCGACATGATTGGACATCACTCAATCCAGAACAGGAGATGTGTATGGAATGTTTTTAGGGTCATAACTTATGACCGACGTCAGCCATAACTTATGACCAAGCGAGGGCATAAGTTATGGCTCGGAAAAGCGCATCATATAAAAAAAGACAAAATCATTTGGCTAATTCATTTTTTATTCGTACATTTGCATATGACAACAATATATATTGAAAAATTATATGACATTACAAGAAGCTATCAAGGCACGACATAGTGTGCGCAAATACATAGACAAGCCACTGCCACAGGATATTGTCAACATACTTCAAGCAAAGGTTGACGAATGTAATAACATCGGGAATCTTCACATCCAGCTTGTTACCAATGAGCCAAAAGCTTTTAAGGGCAAGATGGCATACGGAACATTCAGTGGTGTAAGCAATTACTTTGCAATGGTTGGCAAGAAGGCTGACGACCTCTCTGAGCGTATCGGCTACTATGGCGAACAGCTGGTTCTGCTTGCCCAGACTCTTGGCCTCAACACATGTTGGGTAGGTTTGACCTATAACAAAGTGAAAGAGGCGTATTCTGTAGGAGAAGGTGAAAAGCTTTGCTGTCTGATTGCACTTGGCTATGGTGATGACCCAGGCAGGAATCTGAAACGCAAGACAGTAGAGCAAATAAGCAATGTAAGCGACATTACTCCTGAATGGTTTAGAAAAGGAGTGGAAGCTGCCCTACTCGCGCCCACTGCCGTCAACCAGCAGAAGTTCTCATTCGAGTACGTCGGCATGAAGAACAATCGCCACATAGTGAAAGCCAACAAAGGTTTCTCATTGATTGGCTATACGCGCATGGACTTAGGCATCGCCAAGTATCACTTTGAGATTGCAGCGGGAAAAGAAAACTTTGATTGGGAATAAGTTTATTTTGCATTTTCTTGGTAGTTTAAAAATATAATATTATCCTTGCAGCGCAGAATAAATAATATGTGAATTATGGAAGCCAAAGATATCAGACCATATTTAATCCAAAAGCTCAAAGACGAACACCGTTTTTGGTCTTGTGAAACTGATTCCATCTGTGATGTACCCGATGACATCTTGATAGAAAAGGTTCTGATATATCTTGACTTGGACGACATAGACAAACTGTTTCATATTCTACCTTACGAACAAATACGCAAGAGTTGGAGAGACAATCTCATTCCATTGGGCGAGCGTTATTATTCCCTCAACAGATTTCTGGCCTTGTATTATTTCAATGTCAAAAGACCAGGGGCATACGTTAAATCAATTATAACAAGACATTTAAACAAACTTGCGAAATGAATGGATTGGCAAAACACACGGAAAAGGTATTTGAACGAATCTCAAAACTGGAATCGATAAAACCCTACCTATTGGTAGGAGGCACTGCATTGTCTCTCCAAATAGGAAAGAGACTTAGTGAGGACTTGGATTTCATGAAGTGGAAAACCGGTTCCCAAGACAAGCCAGAAGTCGCATGGTATAAGCGTGTTTACTGGTTACGAGCATAGAAAAAGCCACCCCCACAAGAATGCAGAGGTGACCAGTTCCCTTAATGAATTTGCCCCAAAATCCTTCAATTAGAATTTGTCTATTTTACTTTTATATCCCAAGCTCCACGGCTATATATTCCATAATCAGTTTTAGGAACATCGATTCCGTTAAATTGAAACTGCTTGACAAGTGCGTCAACACACCTGGGATTGCCAAAGAGGTTGTTGGGAGTAATTCCAATCATGTTAATATTGACAGAAAATGTTTGTCCCCGGTCAATATGCAGACCTCCTGGTCGGTTAATCTGATGCTTGGCTGTAAGTTCAAATGTTGCCATTATTATTTGATACCTTTCTTTAATGATTTAGATGCTTTCTCTGGGTCTCTTATTAACCAATCAAGTGCAAGAAATGCAGCAATAGGACGCATTTTGAACTTATCGACTAAACGATTATAACTCCACCCCTCGACTTCAATATGAGGTACAGTACCATTGTTTGCCCAATCCTCAAAAGCCTCCTTTATACTTTTGTTCATATTTTCAACTTTATCCGCAGTTGTTTCAAGCATATACTCAGGGTAATCTTGAGAACAGAGAATCATAATAATATTATTTCTTTCCATATATGTATATCTTTTTTAAGAAGCGTTGCAAAAACCATCACAAAACATTCTCTCTGAGAAATCATTAGCATCTGCTTCGACAGGTTGGCTAACATATGCTTCAAAATCAAATTCTGGTCGTATATAATGTTTGAAATTGTATTCCCACAAATTAATGGTTTCCATGTCAACAGACACTTGTTCAGGATGGTTGATGGCAAAGTCTTGATATGCGTGTCTGCTCTCGTGCATAATAGTTTCCATCACCTCTTGTGGGTCATCTTTTAACAACAAGTCTTCGTTGAGGTCTATCTGTTTTGTTTCAGGATTGAATGCTCCAAGGTTCGCCTGTTCCATTCCTTCACGGAAATGTAGATTGTTTGTGTAACCCGTCAATTCATTGAAATTATCGTGGAACTCCTTTAGGTATTGAGCCCGTTCATTGATACTAGCCTCTCCGTAAGGAGGTTTTCGATATTCGTCTGCTTCAATAAAATCTTTAACAGCAGAAGTTGTTGATTCCTCCAAGGTCTGTTCATCGCAAAATTCGCATGTCATGAATACTGATTCTTCAGACAAAGGTATCTGATCAGAATATGTCTGTTTCTGATCAAGTTCATCAATATACTCTAAGAAATCCATATTCTACTTAACTTTGTTTATTTTTATCCAGTGTTTATCTGTTGACAATGCAGTAGAGATTAGGCACTGCCCCACAAGGAGCTTCGGGATGATTGGCTTCTGCTCTTTGGATATGCCCATAGATTCAGCGATGGCATTACAATCATCTTCCGCAACCAAACGATGGGTAATCTTGGTATTGGTATTCTTTATTGCGTCTGGGATAAGACGTGTAGGAACTTGATCCACCAGGAACATGCCCTCTCCATATGCACGAATCTCAGATAACATATTGCTAAACATCATGGCAGTCTTATATTGAGGCAGTTCTGGTTTATCGCATTTCTGCATAACACGATGAGCTTCTTCAATCACTGTAAGATGTCTGCACTCATTGGAATTGAAGTCAATATTGCCTATTTCAGCCTGTGCTGTCCTGTACTCATAAAGGAACTGGAGAACGAGAGACATGAAGAACGATTTATCTACATCATCGCCTACATACGACAGGTTAATTATGCATGGTTTGTTGAACAACTCTTCCCACGGCGTAGAGCGCAGAACATCCAACATGTCTTTTTTCCATCCACGTCTAAGAGAGGCTATACGTGTATTCAGACACGCTTTCATGTTGTCACTGACACGCTTCTCATAACCATGTGCCTCCATAACGGCATCGACATGAGAAGCCATTGATGTTAAAGTCGGTGCATATGTCTTGCCAAACACAGGCTCAGCCCCCTTGCCTATCCAGTTTGTAGATGGGCTCTGATATAATGAATAGATAAGATCCTCCATAAGCACTGGCAATATATCGTACATCGGGAATGCGGAAGCAAACGTTGATTTCAGACGATCAATGTGTGTAAGCACATTCGGATCCTGTTCTGGAGATAACCATACAGGCTCAAAAGGGTTTAATCGCAGTTCATGCAAGTAAACCAACTCTCTTGATCTTCTGTCACGGTATGTTTTACATCCTGGTATGAATATATTGATTGGGGAGTCAGAGTGAGTCTTGTTGTACTCGATGGCCCAATCTACATACTCTGTCTTGGCAGGTTCAATAACAAGAAAAGGAATCTGACGTTTGCTTTGACCTATAGAATTTAATACAGCTTGAACAGTATTGGTCTTTCCTGTTCCATTGATTCCAGAAAGGAGAGTGTGCTTCGAAAGCATATCAATAGGCAGGTGATACGGCATATCAGTTTCCGAACCTCCATATAGCATTTTACCGAATTCTATAACGTCACTGTCTGATGTTGCTATTTGATTAAGTGAGAACTCTGGAGCACTATCCACAACACTTATGCCAGGAACAGAGCGCAGGGGGAAATTTATCAGATATGAGAGTTCCTTTGTTGTGAGGACAGTTTTCAGTTCTTTGTAATTCTCGCCTAATGGATGATTGAAGAGTTTACCGTTTGTGCTTTTTATCATTAAGACAGGAGATGACAGATGTCCTAGTGTCAACTCGCGCAATGTCTTTTCGCCTTCAATAGTATCATCCATTATTTCTGTAATGTTATGGATGCGAATAGGCTCATAAATACTCTCTTGTCCACTAAGGATTGAACGAAGTTGCAAGCTACCACCCATGAGGTCACTTTCCTTCTCTGCCATCAAATACACTCCAACCTTCCATAAACCAGTTGCCTTCCCCGACTCAATACGTTTTGAGTGATAGAACAAATGCTCACTGACAGATTCTACATGTTTATTCACGAGGTTTCGGCTTATGCTTTGTGAGCGACTTTCGTTTGTTGACGTTGTATTTGATTCAGTATTACTCTCTGCGTCAGAGGTACTGTTAGTGATTGTCTTTTGGGGCATCAATCCTGATATGAAATTACCGACTGTAGCACCAGCGACAATATTTAGTGCTGCACTACTGATTGCACCTGCGGCATCAGCACATCCCTCTAAAACAGCTTCTGCAGCAGGAAATACTGATGCTGCAATGCCTAACCCCGTACCAGTTAAGGCGGCTTTTCCTAATTTTGAGAAATCTTTCTTTGATACAGCCTCACTGAAACTCTTTGTATGAGTTACCGAATGTGACACAGTATGAGATTGGGAACTTCCCTCGGTAAGTCCTTCTGATACGTTCATAGATTTCAGCGACTCTGCCTGCCCGTTCATTTCGCGCAATTGGTATAGCATCGATTCCGCATCATTATTCTCGACAGGGTCTGCAACAACGAGATATGCATAGTTCTTACTTCCAGACATTCCTGCAATCAGTTTATCAATCGTTGCTGGATAAACGGTCTTATACTGGCTATCCATTGATGGAATGCCAGTAAAAGCATATACATTCTCCAATTCCTCTGACGCGACTCTCTTACAGAAACCTGAAATTCGGCTATCATCACTCTTTAGGACTTTCGTTTGTAGTCCTGGCCAAATACCACCAATAAAGCGTTCCAGATTTCTTACGAGTTTCTTTGGCGGAACAGATTTTCCTGGAGCTCTAAGTCCAAGAAATAAGTGACTCTGCGTGCCATCACCTGTAATCAGGAACAATAACTGCATTTCTTTCGGTAGAAAGCATGAATACAGTATTTTTTGCATCGCACTAAAACATGCTTCTGCAGATTTATCCAAAGGTTTTCCAATTTGCTGTATCTCTATCCATGACGCAGTACTATCTAAGGTATTTGGTATGGCTTCAAGCTCAAACGCCTTGTTCTCACTGACAGAAATGTCGGTAAGATACTTTCTTTCCATGCAGAAAGAAAGTGATTGAGACATGGCAGTCGCTGCCAGTACTCGGATCTGAGGCTCTAATGATTGTAATTGTGTATTCATATTCATTTATATTAGTCTATCAAAATACGAGCGGATTTAAGACCATCCATATATGATTGCATGTATTCTTTAGAAATCTTATTGATTGAGTTCTTGATGCTCTTGTCACTGGTTAAAGCGTCTTTTATAGAATCAGCAACAGATTCACATATTGATTGCCATTCCTCATTAATAGAATTGAATACATCTAATCTCTGTGATGCATCCAATTCACGAGCCATAGCTTCGGCTTGCTTCTGCTCTTCTGTCTTTTCTTCGCTGAACAACCACTTTGCCAGTAGAGCACCACCACCAATGAGCCATGTAAGCGGACCACCAAGGAGCATAGCAACAGCACCACCGATTGCTGCACCGCCGATTGCTGCACCCCAACCGTCACTATCTTCTTTCAACTTCTCTGAAATGCCATACAACACAGAGTCCATGTTAATGTCAGAAAAGTTCACCTCTCCAAGTTTTACATTATTAGGCAGATTGATTTCTACACCTTGTGAACTATATACAGCTATGATACTTTCAACCTTGTCTCGTATTTCCTTAGTACTTTCATTTATAGCATTCTCTACATAGGCTGGTGCATTGGAAGAGAACTCTGCTACACTTTCTTGAACTGTATCAGAAATTGCAGCTTGAAGTTCATCTATGCTGTAGTTCTCTTCTGCGTCTCTCCATGCAGTAACAACACCACCTATATCATCGGTCACTTTATCCCAAAGGTCGTGTCCAAAGTTCTCTAAGAAAATATCATAGGTCTGACTACCTTTAAGGAAAGCGTTAATTTCCTCTTCCAAACCTACATCCATGCCATCGGTGCGCAAGTCCATACGTGCGACTTCTGCAACACCCTGAGATATTGTAAGTGAAGGATCTTGGTCTCTATAAACCTGTGAAGGTTCTACGTTCCAACACTTGCAGACCAATGGAATAATGAAGTCCATGCGCGAAGCTCCGCCGGTAAGGAACACTCCGTATATGTCCTGATTAGCAATGTGGTTCTCCTTATAATCAATCATTGCATCCTCTATGCTCTTAATGTAGCCCTTCTCTGTAAGGAACTCGTTAAGTTCACCAGGCTGGTATGTTAGTTTGAAACGTTCATCTTCAAGATCTTCGTCATCAATGAAATCGTCAAAGTTTATAGTTTTCTTTACTTTTAGAGATGGGTCAAAATATACTTGCTCCTTCACCTTTCTTGCCTCGAATACAAGATAGTCTATGAGCTTAGGGTATTTAGACTCAAATAGACGTATGGCTTCACAATCCTCTTTCTGCCCTGCATACATACTCTTCTCTATGAATGAAGCACCACAATCATAACCATGGTCAACCAATCCTGCAAGGTTCTTGTTCATATATGTAAAGTCCAGTGTACTTGACCCATGTCGAATACTATAGAACCCTTGTCGATGTTACGTCCAAGTCCTGAGGTTACGTCATGTTGAGCGCGAACAAATGCGGCTCGGGACTCCTTTGTTACGCCAGCAATAGGCAGGTCCGCTATACGTGCCATTTCAACATAAAGTTCTTGCGTAGGCTTATCCCAACCTGACGGTGTTGCTATATATACAAGGTGATTGCTATCCGTGAGGATAGCCTTATTGTTCTCGCGAATTCTCTTATATACCTCGTGCATGAAGCGAATCATAATTTTTTCTGCTTCACCATCAACATCTTTTGGTGCTTGTTTAAAACATACTCTTACTTCTGCCTGTTTAAGTATCTCTGGATTAAAGGCTGCATCGCCAATGTAGGCATTACCATTGTCTAAAATGGTAATAGCAGAAGGCATAACCTTCTTGTTACCTCCCATATCAAGATCTTTTGCTGGATCCAACTGTTCTATGGCAGTATCCCATTGCATAGGACATATTGCCGCAGATGTTTCACCATGTCCTAAATCTATGCCGATGATATATTCTATCTTCTTTTTTTGTTCTTCTTTCATTTTGTTCAATTTTTGATGAGAATAAGCACGAATGCTCTCAATAATTTCACTCAGTTTTATTTTAGTATTATCAGTCATAATTTCATTCTATTCTGCTTTATGATGGAATAAATACTTTTCCAGGAATAATCAAAACATTATCCTTTATTATAGCAGGGAATACCTCCTTCAACCCTGTAGTGTTTGGAGATGGCACTTTATCAAACCATGACGATTTGTCTTCTGAATAGTTTACCAACTTTATATCGTAGTTATCAAGCGATTCTGCCAGATCTTCTATTCTGTCTTGAATCTTCTTAGTATATTTCTCTTCTGTTGAGTCATGATTGCGCTCATATCCAACAAGACTCTGGATACTTTCAAGAAGAATACGATACTCTTTGTCCAAAGTGGGTTTGTCCTGTGATTCATATTTTTGCACAACACGGTTTACTTGTGATCTGAATGTACCTATTAAGTTATCAACACTTTCACAAACATCATGAATGATATGAATAAAACTATCCACATCAATGGGCTTATTGGTGTTTCCTTCTTGTACGACCGTGCTTATAGTCTGAGATTGCGGTTTTGTTTGTGTTCTGTTAGACAGATATATAGATAAGGCAACTCCTGCAATAGCCCCAAATACAGCTCCCCAGCCACCAAGTATGAGTTTACCAGCAATGGCACCACCAGCTACACCAAATAATGTGTTTTTTGAACCAATATTAAAAACATTTGCCGAATTTGATTCTTTGTTTTTTGGTGTATTAGCAGATGTATTTAGTTTTTTTGAATCGTTAATAATGTTTATATCTTTCAGCAGAGCAGAACTTATTTTCTGCTGGGCATTCAGTAATGAGATTGCCGCATCTAGAATATAATCCTCAGATTGTGTGAGGTTTTGCCTGAACTCACCTTCTGCATCAAATACCTTTTCTAAATAAGAAGAAACGGTTTTTTGTACTTTGCTCATATCCTTTGGCAAAGTCATACCTGTAAGAGAGTGTTGAAGTTGAGCCTGGTTTGACTCAAACAACTCACATAATGTCTTTTTTGCCATTGTCATTTTACCATATTGTTGCCGACAAGCTCCACTACAACGGCGATTTAACATATATACAAGAAAAGGATGGAGCTTCATATCTGCCCATCCTCAGCTCAGGTGTCTGGAAAAACCTTTGAAACGAATGAAAGCGAATACGACAAGCCCCATCCTTGTGCTGATATTCAAAGGGCACAGTTAGGGCTGTACCGAAAGATAATCATACACCAAGGAAGGGCATATCATACCTCATCCATTGTTTCAGAGAGCTTGTAGTTTTCCAGACTTCGAGCATGAAACGGATAAAGCAAATATGCCTATCTTGACCACTGGCTATCCTCTTTGGAATAAAGAGCCTCCAGTTGCGATGCAAATATACAACAAATAATTATAATCCGTATAGCAATTTAAAGTTTTAACATAAATTTAACCTAAAAAAATTCTTTGCTATCTCAGATTTATGTATATGTTATCCTTATCAACACTCATTTCGGCAAATGGCAGCAAGCATCCTGCTTCAACTAAATCGAATTTCCTGTTAAGTTTCTTACTTAATGATGTCATAATTCTTGAATTTCCATAATCATTCTAATTTGCCGCAATTATACAAACTATTTTCCATTCCTTTATACTTTCGCCGATTATTTGCTCTAATTGAAGACTTACTACCCCATCCCATCACATGAGCGTCACATGGATTTCTGAAAGAATTTGCCAATCTAGACAACAAGAGACTAATCATCACAACAATCTCTCTATTTCTGAAATAAACGCTTGTGCCTTAGGGAGCAACTCGTCAACCTCTTCACTTGTGGCATACGCAAAGTCATCATAGTCAGAACTATGACGACGTTCAAACAAAAGTGAGAAACTACGATTTGACTCTCTTGATATCAATCCTTTGGAAACGATATGAAACAAGAGCCTTCACGTTTTCTTCACTCAATTGCTGTTTCATAACACAACCCCTTCGTTTGTAACATTTATATAGAACGGAGTGATAAACGGACGGTTTTCCCATACCAAACGAGGCATCACACGAGCATTTATCAATACACCCGTTTCAAGTTCTATATCACATAATGGCGATATGATTCTTTCCTCTTCACTTATTGACAACTTTGGCTGATTAACAAGCACGAGTAAGTCAATATCACTATCAGGACGAGCATCACCTCTTGCCTCACTGCCATACAAAATTGTCTTGGCGGTGGGGGCAACAACGGACATAGCCTTGCGTATTTTTTCCACAATTTCTGGTCGTCTCATATCTTATCAATGCTATTAACACCGCAAAGATACAAACTATTTTCTATTCCTCCAAACTTTTCTCTGAATAATTGCACTAATAGACAACTCTCAACCCTGTACTATCAGAAAAACAATCTCTCCATCTGCTCCTGAGCCATAACACTTACAACATCTATTAATTCCTTTGTAGGTTCAATCAATGGTTTTACATCCTCTTCTATATCTAAAAAACGGCGGTCTTCATAATCACCTGTCATTCTCAAAGAAAACAATTGGTTAAATATGGTCCCATATCTTCTTTCTAAGACTTTCGACTTAATAAAAGCCTTACCAAACATCTGTATCACACCATTGTGAGTTGAAGCTTCATACTTGTATGATACTAATAAAGCAGACACTGCATAATATGCCGCATAATACAATCTATTGGCTGCTGTTTCAACATAGCCATTTGCTATAGAGCCAACAGCTTCATTATATGTTCGTAAAGATTTCTCTAGCCTATACTTTACAATTTCCCTTCTGTCCTCATCATTTAATCCCTTTATCATATCGCAATTCCCTCATTCATGACATTATGATTAAACATGGTAAAATGATTCTCATTCCATTCTTTAGTGGAAAACAACACAGGATTGATTATCTCGTTCAAATCCCATCCCAATTCACGCAATGGATAAGAATATTTGTCATAATCTAATAAAGTAACACGTGGTTTATCAATTAGAACAAGAACGTCCCAATCACTACCCTCTTTAGCATCGCCACGAGCGCGAGAACCAAAGAGTATAGCGTGAACATTGGGTTCTATACCATTTAAGACATTGCGCATTGCCTTAATCATATCATCTTTATCTATCATGACAATTGATTTCTAATAAATTATTCTAATTTTGCCGCAAAGATACGAACTATTTTCCATTCCTCCAAACTTTTTCCTGATTATTTGCATTATTCACACTAATTCCACATTTTTTCGCCTATTTATTTTGTCATACAAAAAAAATCACGTAACTTTGCATCCACATAACAAAAAAATATAAACAAGAATGAAAAAGACTGCATTGATTACTGGTGCTACAAGCGGAATAGGCGAAGCTTGTGCACGCAAATTCGCCGAGGGCGGATATAACCTCATCATCACTGGACGCAATGCCGAAAAGCTTGCCCAACTCAAGGCAGAACTGCCTACGGAAGTGCTGACTCTGTGCTTCGACGTGCGCGACCGCAATGCCGCCACCAAAGCTGTCAATTCTCTTCCCGAGGAATGGAGCACTATCGACGTGCTGATAAACAATGCCGGACTCGCCCTTGGTCTTGAACCGGAATACGAAGGCGACTACGAGGATTGGGACACGATGATCGACACCAATATCAAGGGACTGCTCACCATGACCCGACTGATTGTTCCGCGAATGATAGAACGCAACGCTGGTCATGTCATCAACATCGGTTCTGTGGCAGGCGATGCAGCATACGCCGGAGGAAACGTGTATTGCGCCACCAAGTCGGCAGTGAAGGCTATAACCGACGGACTGAGAATCGACGTGGCACATTCGGCAGTGAGAGTGACCAACCTCAAACCGGGATTGGTGGAAACCCACTTCAGCAACGTCCGCTTCCATGGCGACGACCAGCGTGCCGACAATGTATATAAAGGTATCACTCCCCTCACCGGCACCGACATTGCCGATGTGGCCTTCTATGCAGCCAGTGCCCCTGCCCATGTTCAGATAGCAGAGGTGTTGATACTCGCCACACATCAGGCCAGTGGCAGTGTGATTCACCGCAGCTAAGACAATATCAGATTTTCCTAACCTGTTTGCCATCGCAAAGTAACTTCAGGGCATCCGACAGATGCTCTTGAAGTTCCTTGCCGTCAACGTATGTAGCATTAAGTGCCCCGGAATTTGGGAAACGGTTGAAGAAAATGTCTTTGCTCATATATAATTTAATGCCAGCCACCCTATTGTCGGCACCAATCTTGTTGTAGTAATTGAGTATCCGCTGCAATATCCTTGGCAACACTTTTATTGCTGTCTTCCCGTTTTTAAATTCCACAACAGCCACCACATGCCATCGTTGTCGCTTGTCGTATGCCTGTTCACGTTGTTCCTTGGTCATCCTGTGGGATATTGTCAGATGTCTTCCATACTTGACATTAATGGCATCCATAATCTGTCGGAATATCTGTCCGTGTGCAGATGTATCCTTCAACTGATTTACACCGATGTAATAATGAATCATCTCATGGATTATGGTATCTTCGATATTTTGCTCAGGCAAATCGATGCGTGTGTTTATCCGCAGTCGGAAATCATATTTTTCAGTCTTTCCAAATAGCGTCCTCCGTATTTTGAATACGCATTGCCCAAGAAATGTTTTCGCATCGCTGAGTTCTATAGGTATTGGGGGGAGCTTTCCTGCAAACATTTGCCTGTTAAACTCCTCAAACTTCTTTTCAATGTATTGTCTATCGGCTTTCATCAATCACTTTTCATCATAAAAATCTTTTGCAAAGATACGAACTATTTTCCATTCCTCCAAAATTTTCACTTATTATTTGCAATATTTGACGACTCTCTGCATAAAAAAGAAAGAACTTGATAACATAAGCCTTAGGAAATGATAAAGTATTATAAAAAATCACGATTTCCAAAACAATTCCACTCGTTTTTGGGATTAATTTCATAACTTTGCAAAGTAAAAGTCATACACTTTTTACTACAGCAGATATGAAGACATTCTGATGTAAACATCATTATAATAATATAATACATTTATGAATATGACCAGAACAAGTTTTTTCAAGTTTTATGGCAATGGCATCGCCAAAACATTATTTTTAGTAGCGTTCATGCTATGCATGCAAACTATTAACGCCCAAGAGGATCTCGATGCGAAATATGCCACTGAACTGCCAAAGGCGGGCACTGTAGCTCCCGACTTCACACTTTCGTCACTGGACGGCAACACCATTTCGTTGTCCGACTTCAAGGGTAAATATGTTGTGTTGGACTTTTGGGCATCATGGTGTCCCGACTGTATTCGCGATATTCCTGAAATACGATCCCTCTATAATGATTTTTCCGATAAAGGCGTTGTGTTCCTTGGAGTTTCGTTTGATACAGACAAAACCCGCTGGCAGACAGCTGTGGAAAAATATGACATCAAGTATCCCCAATGCAGTGAGCTCAAGAAAATGCGAGAGGCGGAAGTGGCCAAACTATATGGCGTGAAATGGATTCCTTCATTGGTGGTAGTTGGGCCAGATGGAAAAGTGGCACTGTCCACTGTCATAAGCCAAAAGGTAAGGGCATTACTCTCAGAACGAATATAACTACAAATAACATTAATGACAATGAACAAATTAGTGAATTGATTTTTTCACTCAGGTTATCCAGTATATACCATAAAGGCTATTATAAAATAGTGTGAAGCCCCTATTTGTTTTACGTTCCCCACTGCGGTATGTACATTCCGCAGTGGGGAACGTATATTCCGCAGTGGGGAACATACATACCGCACTGCGGAACATAAAATAGAAACCTGTTCTTACAAAATTACAACAGCTTTAGTGAATAACTTCCGACAACTGTTATCACACATTCACTACTACTATCTACATACCATAACAATACGCATTCTCTCGCGCGTACGAGCGCACGCGCACGATCTATAATTTTTCAAATTCTTCTATCACATCTATCACTAATGGGGTTAAACACCACATTATCAAACGTTTAAGTAGTGATAGAAGGTGTGATAGAAGTGATAGAAGAAAGTCATTTTAACTCGAAAATCGCAATAATTAACATATTTTTTGCCTCATTTCCTTCTCATTTAACTACTCAGAAGCACTATTTCGTGACAATATGCGTCACATGTCACATGGATTTCGGGAATATTATCCCAAAATATCAAGCAAAACCATTAAGCTTGCT
Organism: Prevotella sp.; assembly: GCA_022771625.1. Classification (GTDB taxonomy): domain Bacteria; phylum Bacteroidota; class Bacteroidia; order Bacteroidales; family Bacteroidaceae; genus Prevotella. The sequence continues at coordinate 463 of JALFCW010000016.1, read as the reverse complement.
CCTCCTATGTGAGTCCGCTATGACTCCGCTGTGACTCCGCTTTTTTGCATGCAGAGATTATACATACAACAGATGTAGTACATTAACATATAATGGGCAAATTAGGCAAAAGCAAATTGGGCAAATTCATTTATTCAATTTGCTTTTGCCCAATTTGCCCATCGACTTCATACTAGTTGATATTATCGGTCAAAGGATACCACCCGTAGCGCCTGAAAGAACTCAAGGGCAAGTCAATGAGAGGCAGACGCAAGAAGCGTGCTACACCATCTGCAATCGAAAGGAGGCACTCGCAACAGAGCGATTTGCCGGTACTCATTCATGCGCTACGAGCGGTACTCTTTGACCGCTACCATAAAAGAATCAATCCGAACCTTTGGCTCTTAATCTGTCCCCCTATCCTTGTTGCGGGATTGTTTTGTCTTCCAAATTTATTCAACATACATCAAAAACATCACCTTTT
>JALFCW010000055.1 GCA_022771625.1 Prevotella sp. | reverse complement strand
TCGAGCAAAAAGACGGCACCGGGTCGGAGAAGTCCGCGTGCTATGGCTATGCGTTGCGCCTGTCCCTCACTCAATCCTCCGCCATGTTCCGACAATACCGTGTCGATACCTTGCGGCAAGTCGAAGACGAAGTCGGCACACGATGTGTGAAGTGCAGTATGCAGTTCCTCGTCGGATGCATCCGGTTTCGCCATCAGCAGGTTATTGCGTATCGTGCCACTTATCAGAGTGTTTCCCTGTGGCACAAACACCACATTCTTCCTCATGCTCTTGTCGGCAGCATGAGAGAATCCATTCCCGTAGAATGTCACCTCTCCACTGTCGGGTTGTATGAAATTGAGTATGAGTCGGAAGAGCGTTGTCTTTCCAGCACCTGTTGTTCCGAGTATTGCGGTCTTGGTGCCCGGACGGAAGTCATGCGAGAAATTACTTATCACCTCCCTGTCTCCCTTGGCATATCGGAATGTCACGTTGTCCATACGTATGCCAAGCAATGTGCGGGTAGTGATGTCTTCGCCGTCGCATGGTTGTTTCTCCTCGCCATGTTCCATCTCCTTCAGCCGGTCGATACTGGCAGTGCTGTATATGATTGACGGAAATGCGCCGAGCAATGACAGGATAGGTTGTTGTATCTGTCCTACGAGTTGAAGGAAGGATGTCATCACTCCGAAGGTGATTGCCCCCGTGCGCAGTCCGTATGCTCCCCACACAAAGGCGAGCATATATCCCAAGCCGAATGTGCAACCAAGTGCAAATCGGCTGAACACCATAAACCGTGAACGACGGATATAGTTGGCGGTTTGCCTGTCCTGCAGTTCTTCCACCCTGTCCTGCATCCATCTCTCGCCCTGTAATGCCCTCAGCACAACATTCAATTCCACACTCTCCTGTATCCTCGCCATTATTCTGCTCTCATCCTCGCGTATCGAGAGAGTGATTCGTTTCAGTCGGTGGGAGATATACTTGCCGATGATTATAGCGAGTGGAGTGATGAGAATGAGCGCCCATGCCAGTCGGCTGTCAAACCATCTCATCAGGAGGAACGCTCCAACCAGTTGAATAGTCATCACCACCACCTGCGGCAGTTGCACAGCCAATGTCTCGCTCACCGCATCTATGTCCTTGGCCATCCTCGATGTGACGTCCCCCGAGTGTATGTCGTTATCCTCAAACAATCGTCGGTTGAAGAGTTGCGAGAAGATAGCGAGACGCAGTTCTGCCACCTTCTTGATAAATGCCTTATTGGCAAGGTATTGGTTTAGTTGGCGTATGCTCACCCCCGCCACTACGGCAGCAGCTATCAGCAATGCCTGAATAGCCATCTCGCCCATAGTGCCCGTCATGGCAACGTTGTCGATGAGCCTCTTGCTCAGCCACACCACGCACAGTGCAAGCACCGTCTGCAGCAGTCCTGCCATTATGCGCACAATGATATTCAGTCTTATGCCGCGCGAGTTGTCTATAAACCACCTTGCATACTTCATCTATCCACCACTCCGGTCTTTATCCATTCTTCCAGGATGGCCTCCACGTCATGTCGTGCCACCTCTTTTTCCACGTCGTATTCCTTGCACAATGCCAGTGTCAAGGAGTCGATGTCCGAATCCTCGTCGAGCTGTTCCCAAAGGTATGCCGCAGTGTCGTTGAGACTTATCAACCTGCCGAAATCCACGGCTCCAAGTCCTTCGCCCACCAGCACTTTCTCTCCGCATACTTCGCGGAGCACCATTCCGTCTTTCTTCTTCATATTCTTCTAAATTGACTTAGTCGATTGCTGGCTGCACCTCAGCATAGCTCAAGCAAGCTTGGCTCTGCGTTCGGTTTGCGCAGCAATTTTTAATTTCAATATGTATCGTCTTAAGGGCAATAGCGCCCACCATATTTCGGATGCCGTCTTGCGCCAACGGGTGTATAGATAATGACGCTTTTGATTACTGTCCACCACATGAGTGGCAATAGCCTTGACGTCGCCTATGGAGCAGTGTTCGCGTCCGACAAGATTTCCGTCGCCCATCAGCGTCACCCTCTCGCCTTCAATCCTCTCTATGCGGTGGAGCACATATCGCCTGTTCTCCACCCATGCCAATGCCACTATGCCGCGCTTGAGCCCTGCAGGAGGAGCGAGTATGACACTCTCCTTGCCGCCGATGATAAATGGCAGCATGCTGCGCCCCGAAACAGGCAGAGTCACACTATATCCTTCGTTCATTAGCGCCACAGCCTCGTCAATTATCTTGTTGTCGTTCATATCGTTGAGCTTGTCATTTTCGCTGCCGCCTCATCGGGCAGACAGTCCATGTGCCACATCCTTGCCGTTGCAGTCAGTGAGTTGAGCGCGCGATGCAGTCCGTCGGCGATGTTCTTCTCCCACCTCTTTCCCGACACACTTGATGCCATGGTGGCGTATGCCTCGATGGGCGACATCTGTCGGATGGCGTTATGAGGTGCCTGACGTAGCCTCACTATTGCGCCCAAGGGATAATGCTCGTTGACATAACACGGAGTCTTTCCGCTCCATGGCGATCCATACACCTCCGCTTCCCCGTCAGCCTCTATCCTCACCACGGGATTATCGTCGTTTAGCAGTCGGCTGCCGTCAATATATCTGAGCCACAATCGGGTGTGAGTGCTCTTGCCCGTTCCGCTTGGTCCGAGGAACATATACGCCTTTCCCCCGCGACATACCACTGACGCATGAAACAGCAATGTGTCCATTTCCGCCGTGGCAAGGGCAAATGCAATCATCATCGCGTTGTCGATAGCCAATTTGGGCAGTTCGCCAGTATATACCGTCGCCCTTCGATAGTCGCTGCCACATTCCATCCAGCCGGCCATCTTTCCGTGTGAGCGGAACACGAACAACTGATTACCTTCCGAATGTCCGCATGCTATCTCGTCGCCCTCTTCCTCCTGTCGCCATTCCTCTGTCCAAGTCTCGGGTAGGGGAGCATTCTCGCGTATCACGACATTTATCAGCGGCTCCGACGGAGTCACCTCAAACGGACGGCAGTTGTCGAGCAATGCGAAGATGTCGTCCCCGGCAGTCAATGCCATCACATGTTGTGCCACATTATAATATCTTGTCGTCATTCTTCGTGAAAATAGAGTAGTGATAATCTTCTGTATTTAATCCTCTTGGGGATTGTGCGTATGACTCATTTGCATATAATTGACTGCAAAAATACAACTTTTATATGAAATCAGCAAAATAAATCCACGGAAATTTTGCATATTGAGATTTATTTGTTACATTCTAATTTACTTCGCAACAGCAGATATTGCCGGTATGAAATCCTTCTTTCGCGACATCTGTCCTTCCACGCGGATATATCCCTGCTGAGACTTGCCGAAGGCTTTCTCGGCCATTTCTTTCGCTCCTTCACCATAGAAAATGATGTCGGTGTAGTTGTCACGTTTGTTAACCATAAGAGCATAGAGAATGTCACGCTCCTTTTTTGCCATCATAGACGGCATCACGGCTTGCATCCTGCCACGCAGACTTACCTGCGACGCCTCGTCGAGCGAATTCACCTGAGCCACACCCATAGGACGTCCGGCTACCTCACTGCCATAGTCCTTGTAGTCGGAAAGGAATATTTCCTCGTCGGTCATACCAGTGTAAGAGGCCAAAGAGTCGGTCATCTCCTCATAGTGTTTTTCAACGTCAGTTATGCACGACAGGGGTAGAAGGGTGTTGTGCATCTCACGGTCTATGTTGGTCACGGTGGTGGAGGTCATGCCGTTGGTGTCAGACAGTAAGGCAGACAGCATCAGGTATGCCATTGTCTGATTGATGGGCTCACCTAACTCCTGATAGCATGTATATACTACGGTGTTGGTAGAACCTAACGGCACTATCTTGAAATAGGGTATGGAGGCTGTGGGGGAGTTGCCCAACGCATGATGGTCGATAATCTGCAGTACCTTTGCTTCCGTAATGCCGGGCACTGCCTGTTCTGAGGTGTTGTGGTCGGTCATGATGATGCGTAGTCCAGCAGCGTTGTCGAGCACTGGCGGCACCTCTACTCCAGCCTTTTCCAGCACCATCTTTGTCTCGTTGTTTATCTTTCCTGCCACGCGAGGTTCGCAGCGGTAGCCCAGCGATTTCATAAGGCTGGCGTATGCAATGGCAGAGCAGACGGCATCGGTGTCGGGGCTCTTGTGGCCTATGACGTATGTCGTGTCGCTTTCTCCCCAATCGAGACATGCAAGGATGTTGGCCACAGGACAGGCGGGAGACGAAGGGTTGTCGCGGTCGTCGCATGATGCTAGTTGGAATACAAGACACAACGCCACCAGAACGCTATGCCATCTTATGCATGATTTCGGTATCATGGTGTTTACTCTAATTTTCATGTCGTTTTGATATTATGTATGTTGAAGACTTTTTGCAAATGAACTCATAATGTCTGCAAAGCTACGCATTTTTTGTGAGACTTAGAATCGTATAGAATCCAGATCAGTTTATCCCATTCATAATTTGAAGCTTTAGGAACTTATTAATAATTCCTCTGCAAAAGTAACAAATAAATCTCAATCTGCAAAATTTCTGTGGATTTTCTTGCATCTTTCCCGGAAAAATTGTATTTTTGCAGCAAAAATATGTTTTGTGGTATGAATGGAATAGAAGAAAGAGAGGTGGCTGAGATAGCCAAGTTCACTCCAGTCGAACTGAAGGAATACGAGGACAGCCTCAAGACCTATCGCGACCTCAAGAACTCGCTTGACACGGCAGAGGAGAAAGGGCGCGTGGAAGGTCGTGCGGAAGAAAAATTGGATATTGCACGAAAAATGAAGTCAAAAGGATTCACTGCTGCAGACATATTAGAAATGACGGGCTTGTCGGAGGATGAAATTAAGGCATTGTAGATTTTAGACTTATTGCTAGCATCATCTATCAATATCATATTTTTATTATGTAAGATTGATTTTTTCTTAAAAAGTATCAAAATATTTGATGGTAGCGGTCAAAGAGTACCGCTCGTAGCGCACGAATGAGTACCGGCAAATCGCTCTGTTGCGAGTGCCACCTTTCGATTGCAGATGGCACTCACATTTCAGAGTCTTGTCACGCTGCGATGAGAAGTGCGTTTCG
>JALFCW010000024.1 GCA_022771625.1 Prevotella sp. | reverse complement strand
AGTAGCAGTTACGAGCAGTAAGATAGACCAATCCGGTATAAAGGAATATGTGTCGCTGATGCGCTCCAGATTTACCGACGAGGAGATGGCGGAATTCGAAAAACAAGGCCGACAGTCGGTTGTCAATTCCATCCCGCGTCTTGACATTAAGGAAACTGCTGCCGTAAATGCAGCAAAGATACTTATTCCCATGATTGTGAAAATGGGATATGACGAGAAGATGATTACGATTGAACTTAGGAATGAGGAATTAGGAATTAGGAATGAAGACGTGGACTAAGATATATGTGACATTGGGACTTGTGGCTGTGATTGTGGTCGCAGGGCTCGTGTGGCGATTGGTAAGCGAGGTTAAGGATGCTTCGTTGGAGGTGGTGAGCGATAACAAAATCGACATCACTCCCGAGGTGGTGCAGTCGATAAAATCTATTGGTGAGTGGGAGTTTCTATCCATCGCCGATGAGGAAATGGTGGATACTATAAGGAAAGGAATATTCATAGATGATCATCTGGTGAGGATATATTACGGTCAATTGAGCCTCGGAGTGAATATGCACAAGGTGGGGGCGAGGTGGATAGAGGCTGTGGGGGATTCGGTGACGGTGACTATGCCACAGGTGGAATTGCTCGACAATGACTTTATCGACGAGGCACGCACGAAATCTTTTTATGAAACAGGTAAGTGGACGGCTGCAGACCGTGAGGCAATGTATCGCCGAGCATATTCCCTTATGAAGAGAAACTGTTTGACACCAAAGAATATTCGCACGGCAGAGATAAATGCCGAGACTCAGATGCAGAATATTATGAGAAGTTTAGGCTTTAGGACAGTGATAGTGAAATTTGACAAAAAGAATACACAAACACAATAATATTTTATAGGTAACATGGAAACAATAAACCATTTTTTTTCAGAGATTAGTTCAGCACTGTGGGGATGGCCGATGATGATAATGCTACTTGGCACCCACTTGTTTCTCACCATCCGCCTGAAATTCCCGCAGCGCAAGATATTCACTGCAATAAAGTTGTCGGTGAAACGTGACCCAGGCGCTACAGGCGATGTGTCGCAGTTTGCCTCACTCGCCACAGCATTGGCAGCCACCATCGGTACGGGTAATATCATTGGTGTGGCAACAGCCATTGCATTGGGAGGGCCTGGAGCTGTTTTATGGTGTTGGCTAACGGGAGTATTCGGTATCGCTACGAAATATTCCGAGGGATTGCTTGCCATAAAATATAGGGTGAAAACTGGTGACGGCAGAATGTTGGGCGGCCCAATGTATGCCCTTGAACGCGGATTGGGATGGAAGAAGATGGCAGTACTCTTTGCCTTTTTCACAGCGATGGCCTCATTCGGTATTGGCAGTACAGTGCAGGCAAATGCCATGTCGGTGATGACATTTGAGACATACGGTGTGCCGCAGTGGATCACAGGTCTTGTGGTATGCGGTCTATTGGCAGCAGTTGTCTTTGGAGGTGTCAAGTCGATCGCTAAGGTGTGCGAGCTTTTAGTGCCTTTTATGGCTCTTTTCTATGTTGTGGGATGTATTCTGATTCTCATAATGAATGGTGAGTATCTTTGGCCGGCAGTCAAACTTATATGTGTTTCTGCATTTTCGCCCGAGGCTGCTGGTGGTGGTTTTGTGGGTTCATCGGTGATGATGGCTGCAAGATATGGAATAGCCCGCGGACTCTTCTCAAATGAGTCGGGATTGGGTTCGGCACCTATTGTGGCAGCAGCTGCACAGACACGTAATCCTGTACGTCAGGCCTTGGTGTCATCGTCGGGCACATTCTGGGACACTGTAGTGATATGTGCGATGACAGGACTGGTGATCGTGTCGAGTATTATTGCCTATCCCGACATCGACTATAGTAACGGAGCCACTCTGACGAAGGATGCCTTTGGCAAGATTCCATTCATCGGAACGCCAATGTTGTCTATAGGCCTTGTCACATTTGCATTCAGCACTGCCATCGGTTGGTGCTATTACGGCGAGAGGGCAGTGGAATATCTAAAGGGAAAGAAATGGATGTTGGCTTATCGTATCATATACATATTGTCGGTATATGTGGGCAGCATTATCAATCTGACATTAGTGTGGAATATAGCAGACTGTATGAACGCAATGATGGCTATCCCTAATCTTCTGTCGCTCGTATTCCTTAGTGGAGTGCTTGTGAAGGAAACTCACAAATACCTTTGGCTCAATCGACTGGATAGGGATATGGGGTAAAATAGGATAAAGACTTAGAAGATAAGTTTCATGCGGGTACCTTGAGTATATGACTGGTCGTACTCAAGGTATCCGTCAATTTTTAGCGCAAGCTTGAATATGATGCTGAGGTCAATCTCGGCATCATCCTTTGCATCCTCTGGTTTGTCAAACCAATGGAAAAGATAAGGAATACGTTCTTTAGGGATGCTAGAACCATAATCTTCGACAATTATCATGAATCTGTCGCCAATATCAGTGTGACGGGTAGTTACGCGTATGAATCTGTCTGTTGAGAACCGACAGGAGTTGAGAAGTAATTCGTCGAGGATAAGTTCTACGATGCGTGGGTCGGAAAATGCATGATCGGTATCTTCAATCTCTCTATTAAACACAATTTTCAGTTTGTCGTCCTTGTCCATACTCATTTGTATGGTGTCAATACATTTTGCACAGAGCACGTTGGGACTGAATTTCTCCTTTTTCACCTCGCGTCCCTTGCCGCTACCTGAGAGGAAACAACATTCGTCGATGAAGGTTGTGATAAGGTTGGTGTTGTATGTTATTTGGTCGTAAATCATTTTTTTCTCCGTCTTGGATAGATAGAGGTCGGGGCGAGTGATAATCTCCGCTTGCTTATTGATGTTGCGCAAGGGATTGTCGAGTTCCTTACTGAATTTTGTAAGGAATGCAGCCTTAACAGAGTTTTCCTTCTTCATGTCCTCAATCTGCTCCTGCATAGTACGCATTCGAAGAATACATACTGAACATGCAATACTGATAATGATAATTATTGCCACTAACATACTAAACCTGAAATTAAAATATAAACGATACCTAAAAATTGTGAGTGCGAATTTAGTGTTTTTTACGCCTCATTGCAATTTTTTTCGGATTTATTTATTTAAAAACATCGAATTACTTGATTTATAACAAGTGGACGTTGGTTACTTTTACAGTATTTTCGATTACTTTAAACTTTATGTCATATTCATCAATAATCATTCCATACACCCTCTCTGGATTGTCGTGATAATGGGGACGAGGATCTTCACTGAGCAATTGCTCGACAAGCAGGCTTCGTTCCTCACCCAATTGAATGCGTATATCGTCAGGAATCTCAACATAGAGGGAGGTCCACTTTTCAGAAGATACAAAACCTCCACAAGCCTCGGGGTGGGCATCAAACTCAGGCAGATATGGCTTAATGTCGTATATGGGTGTGCCGTCCATCAGGTCGGCTCCGCTTACCTCAATCTTTATTTGCTTGCCTGGGGAGGTTGATATGGACACAATCTTCACAGACGACATTCCGAGATTGTTGGGACGGAACGATGAGCGGGTGGCAAACACACCCATGCGGCGGTTGCCACCGAGTCGGGGAGGTCTGACAGTAGCGTGTTTCGGGGCATCAACATTTGCTGAGAATCCCCAGATAATCCAAAGGTAGTCGAAGTCCTCCAATCCACGCAGGCATTCAGAGTTGTTCCATTCCTTCTCCATCACGATATACCCATTTAGGCTATTGGCTATACCGCTTTGGCGTGGCACACCGAATTTTGTCTTCAGTGGCGAGCGGAAATATGCTATAGGTTGAATTTCCATCGCATTTTGTTAATTATAAATTATTTAGCCAAGAACTGGAATACATCATTGAAATCCGTCATTTTGTCAAAAATGATATTGGCACCTTCGGCAGCAAGCATCTCATTTGGCAGTGGCCCACTATTTACCGCCACAGTGAAAATCTTGGCAGCAACTGCAGCCCTCACTCCAAGAGGAGCATTCTCAACAACGATAGCTTCCCATGGTTCTACACCCGCCTTTTCCATGCCTTTAAGATAAGGCATAGGATGGGGTTTGCCTCGGGTTACGTCGAAACTTGAAACAATCATTCCTGGTTCAATCAACCCGCTAAAGTCGTGGGTGAGTTTTTCGAGCAGAGAATGTTGCCCACTTCCTGTCACCACCACAATCTTCATGCCGAATGACTTGATTTTGCGCTGAAGGTCGATCACGCCTTCCATTATTTTGGCCTCAGGACGAGTGGCAAAGATACGAGATTTCTCTGCATACATGCGTTGTGATTCCTCATCGCTAATCTCAATTCCTCTTTGTTCCTTCACAATCTTCTTAATAGTCTCTACACCACGCATCCCTTCGTGTGCATAGGCATCGGCCTCGCTCATCTCAATACCGAACGATGCCATTGAGTTGTGCCAACTATATGCATGATTAGGCATTGAGTCGTAAAGCACCCCATCCATGTCAAAGAGTACTGCTTTCGGAGTGAATTTACTGAATCCGAATTTCTGTAGATAATTGTTGATTTCCTTAGTGTACATTCTGAATAATTTAAATTACGCTGCAAAATTACACATTTTTTTTCAATTACTCAAACGATTACGTTATAATTTTTGCTTATTTATAGTGTATGAATAGATTTTTATTACTAATTTTGCACCAGAAAACAAAAAGACATTTATGAAACAACAGATTTCCAAGTAACAGGCAACGGGAAACTTATCTACTTAAATCAAATCAGGAAACTACTAAGAAAAAAGATGGTTACATGTTAGTAAAAGGGCGGGGGATTTTTTTTAATCCACCGCCCTTGCATTATTTATTAATCTTTTGTCCTTAGATTATTTCTTAATGTAGTCGAGTATTTGCTCGGCGTGAATCTTGGTCTTGATCTCCTTGGGTGAGAAAATCTTTTCTATTTCGCCCTGCTCGTTAATTAGCCATGTGGTGCGCAGTGTGCCCATGCACTTACGTCCGCACATAGTCTTCTCGCCCCATGCACCGAGTTGCTGAAGCAGTGTGGTGTCGGTGTCTGCTATCAGGGGGAAGGGCAATTCGTACTTATCAATGAATTTCTGATGTGATGCTGCAGAGTCCTTGCTCACTCCCACAACGATATAGCCAGCTTGCTGCAGTTCGTCGTAATGTTCCTTCAGTGAACATGCCTCAGCGGTGCAACCAGAGGTGTTGTCCTTGGGATAGGCGTAGAGTATCACTTTTTTTCCGGCAAGACCTTCGAGGGTAATCTCGTTGCCGTTTTGGTCGAGCCCTAATATTGAGGGCATTTTATCTCCTATGTTCATATCTTTGTTATTTATAGTTATGTTTTTTTTCAAACACTATGCTGCAGAATGTCTTAAACAAAATTTTTGCGTCAAACCACAATGAGTTGTGCTCCAGATAGTAGAGATCTAGTTCTAGTCGGCGAAGCATCTTCTCCATGTTGTCGGTATAGCCATTGTATAGAGTGGCATAGGATGTGATGCCCGGGCGCAACTGATATAGCAAAGAATAGCGTGGGTCGTGCTCCATAATTTTGTCAATGAAGTATTTTCGCTCGGGTCGTGGACCTACAAATGACATGTCACCCTTAAGGACATTCCACATTTGAGGAAGTTCGTCGAGATGATGACTGCGAAGAAATGAGCCTATGCGTATGAGTCGGTCGTCATTAACACTATATAGCATAGGACCTGATTCCTCTGCATTTAGTTTCATCGTCCTGAACTTATATATTTTGAATTCCTTACCTTTATATCCTACTCGGTCTTGTTTGAACAAAGCCGGATGCCCGTTATTGACAATGATTGCAATATAGCATATAAGGAAGAGCGGTGAGAATACTACTATGCAGAATAATGCCACAACTATATCAAATATCCGTTTTGTCTTACTTTCGATATATTTCATTCCTCATGGGTATTTTTTTAAAAAACGCATGTATGTGAAGAATATTGTGCCGGATATCTAAAAAATTAGTATTTTCTTAGATGCAGCCTTAATACCCTATTTTCAAGTATCATTGTAGAACTGTTAAAGGTAACTACTTTTAGCGTCTCGGGTACTTCATGTATGCCGTAATGATACAATAAGGTTGTGTCGGTGAAAATTATATCCGACGAGTCGCGCATGTCAATTATTGGGTCGCTAAGTATCATCATATTGTTGGTATGGTTGAATCTCAAGAACACTTTCCTAAACATATCGTTGTTGTCGCGAACATGGAGTAAGTTAGCCTGAAATCCCCAGAAACGCATACTGTCGCGCATGTCGCAAGTACCCCCATTTGAGAGAGTGTCAACGCTTTTCAACTGCCAGTAGCCATCAAGGTATCCATTGTCGGATGTATGTATGTCGCAAGCTGCTATCATCGTAAATGTGATGATTAAATATATTAGTTTTCTCATTACTTTTCCACATTTTCTTAGTTTTGGTTGCAAAGGTAATAAGAAAATACGAAAATCAGAATAAATTGGATAGAAAAAAACTAAAAAACATAGTAATAATGTCTATTTAGGGAAAATCCCATAAAAGGATAGGGAAAAACCTCTTGTGTATTCCAGTTTTTTGTAGTTATTTTGCAGCAGAAAACAAAAATGTGCAACAATTTTAAAAAATACAATTATGAAAAGGTACATATTATCTATCATGGCAATGATGACAATGGCATTGACAACCAATGCGATGAGTTTCACACAAGCTCAAAGGGAGGCTTTCTTCCTCACCGACAAGATGGCTTATGAACTGAATCTCACTGACGAGCAGTATGATGCTTGCTACGAGATTAATCTCGATTATCTGATGGGTGTATCTACTGTGGATGACCTTTACGGCACATACTGGACAAGGAGAAATCTTGATATTAGTTACATTTTGCTCGACTGGCAGTTGGCGGCTTTCAGGGCTGCATCCTATTTCTATCGTCCGCTTTATTGGAGTGCAGGGTGCTGGCACTTCGGTATTTATGCCCGTTATCCCAGACGTACGTTCTTCTATTTCTCTCGTCCTACAGTGTACGTGTCTTATCGAGGCGGACATAGTTGGAGAATGAATGGAGGAAGAAGCTATTATCATGGACTTCGTGACCATTATCGCCGCCCTGCCGATAGTCATTTCGGTATGCGCGACAGGTTTAACGATCGCAACGACCGATTCGACAGGAATAATAACAACCGTATTGAAAGGCAGAACGACCGATTGAATAGGCGGAACGACCGATTGAATAGGCAGAATAATCGCTTAAACAGGCAAAACGATCGACTTGAAAGACAAAATGATCGGCTTGAAAGACAAAACAATCGCATCAGTAGTCAGAACAACCGCATCAGTAGTCAGAATAGAATTGGACGTAGCGATCGCAGCAGTTCGACAAGGGTGACTGTAAATCGTGATAATACCCCCAGTCGGAGCAACTCTTCGTTCAGTCGCAGTAGCTCATCTCCTAGTCGCAGAAGTTCAATAGGAAACAGCGGTTCTCGCAGTGGGGGCAGTTCGCGAAGCGGAAATATCTCTCACGGAGGTTCAAGACGAATGTAAATTAATCATTATATGTGAAGGAGACGCACCTCGGCATTGTCCATTTTTAGAATTTCATTCATAGGCTTGCCATAATACACTGCCTGGATTGCTTTGTTGATGATGCCGTGACCTACCGCCAATACCTTCTGATTCGGGAAAGTCGTGCGAATGAAGTTAAGAAACTCTAAAGCACGGCTTTTCAATGCGTCAAGAGATTCTATGTCATCGGGCCATGGCTCGTCTTTGAGGTCAGGAATATATCTTCCTGTGAAACCGCCCCAGTCTCTCTCTCTTAATAACGGGGTTGTTATTACAGTTAGTCCATGAGGTTCAGCGATGATAGACGCAGTGTCGAAAGAGCGCTTTAGGTCGCTCGAAACAATGGCATCGAAATGTTCGCTTTTGAGATTCTTCGCAACAGTGCGAGCCTGTTCGATGCCTTTTGTGTTGAGTTCGCCCTGAGTCTGGCCTTGCATTATTTTATTGGCATTATCTACCGTTTCACCGTGCCTTACTAAATACAAATCAGTCATAATTATACTTTTTTTGGTACAAAAGTACAAAAAAAAATTGCAATACCAATATTTTTTATTACTTTTGCAGAAAAATAAAACAAAAGTGACATGAAAATCGTACAAAGTTCATTTTTTAGGGCTATATGCTCCATTATCATCGGTGTACTCTTGTTGCGCTATCCCGACAACACCGTGACGTGGATTACACTCGCAATTGGTATTATGTTTCTGCTGTCAGGGGTGTTTTCAACACTGGCATATCTTAATGCGCGAAAAAATTCATCCGATTATGTGATTACCGATATCGATGGCAGAGTAATCTCAAAGGGCAAACCTACCTTCCCGCTCGTGGGTGTTGGTAGTATTATTCTCGGAGTGATGCTCGTGACATCGCCATCAGTATTTGTGGAGATTCTAATGTATATCATGGGTGGAATACTTATTTTAGGTGCACTTAATCAGTTCATGTCTCTTTACAATGCACGTAGATGGGGAAAAATGGCATGGGGATTTTGGGTGGCACCGTCGCTCATACTTCTTGCCGGACTCTACGTTATGTTCCAACCTATGGAGGCGGCTGCCATGCCAATGGTTGTCATCGGGTGGTGCTGTCTTTTATACGGAGCAAGTGAGGTGGTAAATGCCACGAAAATCAATTTAAAGAAAAAAGGTATCGACAAGGCGGATATTGTCGAAAAGGAAAGCGAGGAGGAAGTAAAATGAAAATTATTGGTATTGCTGGAGGTACAGGATCGGGAAAGACAACGGTGGTGAAAAAAATCGTTGAGGCTCTCCCCCCGCATTTTGTTGCTGTAGTGCCATTGGATTCATATTATAATGATACGTCCCACATGACCGAGGAGGAGAGGAGGGCAATCAATTTCGACCATCCAGATGCCTTTGATTGGAAATTGCTCGTAAAGCATGTTGAAATGCTGAGAAAAGGTATAGCAGTTGAACAACCAACTTATTCATACCTTAAGTGCAATAGAGAAAAGGAAACAGTGCATGTGGAACCCAAACCGGTTATTATTATAGAGGGTATCATGACTTTGCTCAATAAGCAATTGAGAGATATGATGGACCTGAAAATTTTTGTGGATACCGACAGTGACGAGCGACTCATACGCAATATCCAGCGCGACTGTGTTGAGAGGGGAAGAACAGTGGAGATGGTGATAGACCGCTATCAAAAGGTTCTTAAACCAATGCATGAGCAATTTATTGAACCCACAAAGAAGTTTGCCGACTTGATTATCCCGTTAGGAGGTGAGAATAAGTCAGGAATACATATTTTGAAAAAGTATATCGAGGGGATAGTTTCAAACGACAAGTCCTCCCTTATATAATATAATAAGGTGTAATATAGAATTAATACAAATGAAAAACAAGTTGATTTTGCTTGTCGCACTGCTGATGATTGTGGGACAGGCTATGGCTAAGGGTAAGATAGAGAGGTATGCAATCGGATTTTATAATCTTGAAAATCTCTTCGACACTATTCATGACGAGGGAAAAAATGATTCTGCTTTTCTGCCTAATGGTAGTAATAAGTGGAATACTGAAAAGTATCAGTTAAAATTGAATAATTTGGCAAAGGTACTCGGTCTCCTTGGTACCGATAGTGTTGCCAATGGATGCTCGGTCATAGGTGTGGCTGAGGTGGAAAATTCAAGAGTCCTTGACGATCTATGCGCTCAACCGCCGTTAAAGAAAAGAAATATAAAATTTGAACACATTGAAGGACCGGATGTCAGGGGAATAGATTGCGCCCTGCTTTATGACCCTGCTGTGTTTAAGGTCAGGGACACAAAACTCGTGCCTTATGTACAGGTACTTGAGAAGGATAGTAACTATTTTACACGTGGTTTTTTCATTGTGAGCGGCACTTTGGCCAACGAGCATCTGACTGTTGTAGTAAATCATTTACCAAGTAGATACAGTGGTGAGTTTTATCGTAAACTGGGGGCAAAGCAACTGCGTGTAGTAGTGGATTCGCTGCTTAAGGATGACCCAAAAGTAAAACTTGTGGTGATGGGAGATATGAACGACGACCCTATGGATGAGTCTATGGCTATTGATCTTGGAGCCCGGCGATATGTATGGGAAGTGAAAAACTTAGGCGATCTCTATAACCCATTCTGGAACACCCTTGTTGAGGGGCATGGAACATTAGAATATATGGGTAGATGGAATCTGTTCGACCAAATTATATTGTCGAAATCGCTTGTGGATAATAGCAGTAAACCTAAATACAAGTCGCTTACATTCTATGGCAACAACGTGTTCTGTAGGGATTATATGCTAGAACCCGACGGACCATTTAAGGGGACTCCTTTGCGTACTATCATCGGACCCAGATGGCTCAAGGGATATAGTGACCATCTGCCTACAGTGGTCTATTTTATGAAGAATGAAGAATAAAGAGTGAAGAAAGGTTAAATTTCAAACTAAAAAGTGATTTTCTTAATTCTTAATTCTTAATTCTAAATAATTCTTTGTACCTTTGCACCCCAAAATAGAGATATATAACATATTAATATATAATAATTAAGATTTAAAATGAAAAAAGGAATTCATCCCGAGAACTATCGCCCCGTCGTATTTAAGGATATGTCCAACGGCGATATGTTCCTTACACGTTCTACTGCCAAGACAAATGATACAGTAGAATTTGAAGGCGAAACTTACCCTGTGGTAAAAGTCGAAATCTCAAGCACATCTCACCCGTTCTATACAGGTAAGAGCAAGCTTGTCGATACAGCTGGTCGCGTTGACAAGTTCTTCAGCCGCTATGGTAAGGCAGCCAAGAAATAAGATAAATTCTTAAAATTGGACTCATCAGAAGAATGTGTTGGATAGTTGCATATATCCAATACATTCTTTTTTTATCGTGTATTTAGTTAAAGTATAAAAAATAAACAGGTATTCTTTTTGTATTTTCCATTATTTGACGTATCTTTGCACTGCAATCATACAAAGTAAATAAAATGAGTAATATTTTTGATTTCACTGTCAAGGACAGAAAGGGAAAGAGCGTTGCTCTCAAGGAGTATGCACCAGAGGTGCTGCTCATAGTCAACACAGCCATAAAGTGCGGCTTTACGCCACAGTACGAGGAATTAGAAAAACTCTACGAGAAATATCATAGTCAGGGATTCGAAATCCTTGATTTCCCCTGTAATCAGTTTGGCCAGCAGGCTCCTGGCACTGACGAGTCTATTCATCAGTTTTGTAAGGTCAACTATGGTACTGAATTCCCCCGATTCAAGAAGGTTAAGGTAAATGGTCCTGATGCCGATCCGCTTTTCAAGTATCTTACAGAGCAAAAAGGATTCCAAGGGTGGGACAAAGGTCATAAACTGACTGGAATTCTCGACGAGATGCTCAAGAAAGAGGATCCCGACTATCAGCAGAAGCCAGACATTAAGTGGAATTTCACCAAATTCCTTACTAATAAGCGTGGTATGGTGGTTGAGCGTTTTGAACCCACCACAAGTATTGAAACAATAGAGGAACGCATACAGCAGTTGCTCCAAGAGAATATATAATAGAAAGCTATATGACACAATCTCCAGAACATGTCCGTTGCCTTATTATTGGCAGCGGTCCTGCCGGATATACGGCAGCCATTTATGCCTCAAGAGCCAACTTGCAACCTGTGGAATATTGTGGGTTGCAGCCAGGAGGACAATTGACGCAAACCACTACGGTGGAAAACTTTCCAGGTTATCCCGAGGGTGTTGACGGCAATCAGATGATGATGGACATACGCGAGCAGGCTGAGCACTTTGGTGCTGACATCCGCGATGGTATAATAGTGAAAGCCGACTTGTCGGAAGCTCCTTATACATTGACTGTAGAGGATGGACATATAATAAAAGCCGATACCGTGATTATCGCTACCGGTGCCTCGGCAAAGTACCTTGGTCTTGACGATGAACGCAAATATAATGGTTTGGGTGTATCGGCATGCGCCACATGTGACGGATTCTTCTATAGAAAGAAAACTGTTGCAGTTGTGGGAGGTGGTGACACTGCATGCGAGGATGCACTCTATCTCTCAGGATTGGCCAAGAAGGTGTATCTCATAGTAAGAAAACCTTATCTGCGTGCATCCAAGGTGATGCAGGAAAGGGTTATGGAGAAGGAAAATATCGAGATTCTTTTTGAGCATAACACTATCGGACTTTTTGGAGAGGACGGTGTAGAGGGGGCTCATCTTGTGAAGCGCAAGGGAGAACCTGATGAAGAAAAGGTGGATATTGCTATCGACGGTTTTTTCCTTGCCATAGGTCATAAGCCTAATAGTGACGTGTTCAAGGAATGGCTTGATACCGATGAAGTAGGTTATATTAAAAAAATAGATGGTACACCTCGCACCAAGATTCCTGGAGTCTTCGTAGCTGGAGATGTTGCCGACCCAACTTATCGACAGGCAATCACGGCTGCCGCATCAGGATGCCAGGCTGCCATAGAGGCCGAGCGATATCTTCTAAATAAGTAATTACATACAAAAAATGGCATCTCCTTAACGGGGATGCCATTTTTGATTTTTATTGATGTCATGAAATTGGTCTGTTATACTATGTCGAGCAAGGCTCTGATGTCATTGATAACGTAGTCAGCTCCTGCGGCATCACAATTATTGTCGCCGTTTTTCACTGCACATGTCTTAATGCCAGCCTTCTTGCCTAATTTAATATGTTCTGTATTCTCGCCGACTATCAGTACTTGCGATGGGTCACTGTCTGTATGATCAAGTACAACTTGTACCATATCATTATCAGTTTCGATTGTTTTGGCATTATCTGCTGATACTATCACCGAGAAATAGTTGGAGAGATTTAAATCATCGAGGGTATTCTCGAGGATCTCTTGCTCCTTCTTACTCGTCAAAGCTAATGTGACACCCATGGCATACATTTCCTTGAGTGTTTCCTTCACCATCTTTATGGTGGTACAGGCCTTGTCGAGAGTTCCATCAAAATCCAAAATGACAGTTTTCATATTTTCAATATTTAGATTATTATACATTATTATTCCTTTCTAATTTTTATGGTATATAGTTTGAATGGATGGCAACTTGCTTTTTTTGTTTTAAAAAGAACCTCGCTTCTCAGCGAAGTTCTTTTATAACTTTAAAAACTAAATTAATCAACCATAAACCTTAACCATTAATATTCAAATTAATATTCTTATAACGTATAGACTTTTTCTTATTTGCAATGCAAAGGTAAACATAAAAATTCGAACAGAGGTTCAATCTAAGTTATTTGAGGTTGATTTTTCGATAGAATCACGCATTTTCAACCAAAAATCACGCAAATTAAACAAAAATTGTCAATATTACCATTATTTTTTGTTGAAAAACGATGTTTTTTGAAGATTTTGTTGTATCTTCGCACCCAAAATAAATGTATCGTGGATTTAATAGATATTATAGAAATACTCATTATCGCCCTTGTTATAGCAGTAGTTGTTGTTATGAGGCTGAATTTGCGTAATGCGAAGTTGAGACAAAAAGCTCAACAGAGTATGATGTTTACCAGTTTGACCCACGAACTTCTCACTCCTTTGACTATTCTTTCAGCCTCTATAGAAAATCTACGTGCCGCCGAACCTAAGTATAAAAGTCAATATGCACTCATGGAGATAAATATACAAAGATCGGTGAGACTTCTTCAGCAGATACTTGAAACTGCCAAAGCTAAGGATGGTAGTCTGAAATTACTCGTCTCGCATGGCGACGTTATGGCATATATCCGAAATACTGCCCGAACTATCATTCCGCTAATGGCTAAAAAGAATCTAGAATTTAGTATAAAATGCCAACCGGAAAGTATGATGGGTTGGATAGATACTGACAAGTTGGATAAGATTATATTCAATCTCTTGTCAAATGCTGCTAAATATACTACTGGAGACAATGGGCGTGTGGAATTATTTGCCAGAACCAATGACAGGTATGACAAGGTGATTATTAGTGTTAAAGACAATGGATGTGGTATTCCGGAGTCGCGCAAAAAGCATTTGTTTGAACTCTTCTTCGATGGAGAATATAGGCGATTTAACACTATGGGTACTGGTATTGGACTATCTCTCACGCGCGATCTTGTATATCTTAATAATGGAGATTTGACGTATGAGAGTGAGGAAGGGAAGGGTACGACATTCAATATAATGCTGCCTATCAGTAAGGATTCGTTTGCCCCATCGCAGATAGATGAAAAGAATAAAGTAGATATCAACAAACCCGTGTCTTTTGTTCTTGATGTAGAAGATGACGATCCAATCTTCAGTAAAGACTTTATATTTAATGAAAAAGGAAACAATAATGAGGTTAATATAGACAATAATGTTGATTCGTCGGATGATGATGCCTATCGCATACTTATTGTGGAGGACAATGTAGAGTTGCTGCTGATGATGAAACATCTTCTGTCGAAAAAATACAATGTTGTTACAGCATACAATGGCAAGGAGGCTGTTGATGAAATACATAAGAATGAGCTTGACCTTATAATATCAGATGTGATGATGCCAGAGATGGACGGATATGAATTGGTTAAATATGTAAAAAATAGTAACGACTATTGTCATTTGCCCATTATCCTTCTTACAGCTAAGACACAAGAAAACGACAAGGAGGAAGGATTGGAAATTGGTGCGGACGCATATATGACAAAGCCTTTCAAGGTGAAGGAACTGCAGTTGCGTATTAACAACTTGATTGAAAACCGTCAACGTATCACACGTGAGTTTAAGCAACAGACCATTGAGGATGTACGCACCAAGAGTGCAACGATGCCGTCACCTGATAAGGAATTCCTTGACAAGGCAATTGCTTGCGTGCATAAACATATCGATGACTCTGACTATGATAGAGAAACATTTGCATCTGATATGGGAATGAGTTCGTCGTCACTCTACAATAAACTGCGTGCCGTCACTGGAATGAATGCCACCAGTTTTATTCGCGATATGAGAATGAAGGAAGCCTGCCGACTGGCAAAGGCTACACCTGGTATTCGAGTTAGTGACTTGGCTTATAGTGTAGGTTTTAAGGATCCGAAGTACTTTGCCACTATATTCAAGAAGGAGTTTGGTATGCAGCCTTCTGAATATATCGAGAGCATAATAAACCAATAAATGTCAGCGTGCCGTTGAGCATTAATAGTTCATATCCGAATTTATATCCCCATAACATTTGCGTGAGATAGTCTGTGGCATAACAGACAATAGGCGAGGCTATGGCTATATACGGAACAGCCTTGTCCATCGGTCGGAGACGTGGACATAATATGGCGAAAGCAAATAGACCTAACAATGGTCCGTAGGTATATGAGCATATTATGTAAATGGCATCTATTACACTGGTGGAGTTGACCATCTTAAACAATAGTATAAACACCACAAAGATTGAGCAAAGTATGACATGGGTCTTGCGTCGAAGTTTTTCGTCGTCCGCTTTTTCCATTACATCCACACAGAAACATGTGGTAAGGGCTGTAAGGGCAGAGTCGGCACTGCTGAATGATGCAGCCACAATACCGATGGTGAACAATATTACTACTGTTTCGCCCAAATATCCCGTTGCGGCAAACATGGGAAGTAGAGAGTCGCCGGATGAGGGAAGAGGGCTATCTGTTTTCGAGGCTAAGAGTACAAGCAGTATTCCGAGACCCAAAAAGAGGGCGTTGGCGGGAACAAACGCAAATCCATAGGTACACATGTCCTTCTGTGCTTCGCGAAGTGATTTGCATGTAAGATTTTTCTGCATCATGTCCTGGTCAAGACCAGTCATGACTATCACAATAAAAATGCCACTTAAGAACTGTTTCCAGAAATACTGTGTCGATTTAGGGTCGTCGAATACGAATATGCGGCTCATGCTATTGTCGTTTATGGCATGAAAGGCTTCAGGCAAACTCATGTTGAGCGAAGAAGCCACATTGACAATTATCAGTATTAGTGCACCAAAGAGGCAGGTCGTCTGAAAGGTGTCAGTCCATACCAAGGTCTTTATGCCTCCCTTGCGGGTGTAAAGCCATATCAGTGCAACCATTATCACTACGGTTATCTCAAATGAAATACCTATATTGGTGAAGACGTAATCCTGTAGAATAATACAAACAACATAAAAACGTACCGAAGCACCGATAATCTTGGAAAGAAGGAAATACCAAGCTCCGGTCTTGTATGATCGTCTTCCTAGCCGATTGCCTAGGTAGGAGTATATTGTTGTCAGGTTGTTGCGATAGTAAACAGGTAGCAAAAGGAATGCTATGGCAAAGTAACCGAAGATAAAACCGATGCATGTTTGCATATATGTCATGTCCATCTTCATCACCATACCAGGTACAGACACAAATGTAATGCCGGAGATAGAGGCTCCCACCATACCGAACGCTACCATATACCAGGGTGATTTTCTGTTGCCGCGGAAGAATGTCTCATTGTTGGCTTTTCGCCCTGTCATTATGCGGCTAAACAGATATAATGCCGCAAAATACACCAATATAGTCAATACTATCGTCATACAAAAGAAATTTCTTCAAAAACAGCAATAGCGTCTTCTACAGTCTTCACGTCATTGACTACAAGACTACGCTTGCCGTTGTTTTCACGGATATTGCATCTTCTGGGATTTGATGCAATATAGTTGAGAATAGAGTCAAAGGCCTGACTCTGGTAGTAGGGACTGTTGGGATTGCTTACGAAGAACATTGTCATGCGTCCCATTTTAAGCATCAACCTCTCGCAACCCAGTTGTTTGGCCTTGCGACGCAGTGGCACAACATTCATGAGCTCGTTGGCCACCTTGGGAATCTCTCCAAATCGGTCGATAAGTCTTTGGCGGTAGCGTGCCAGTTCGTCGTCAGTCTTAAGATTGTCCAATTCCCTGTAGAGCAACATCCTCTCACTGTCAGTAGGAACCCATTGGTCGGGGAAATACATCTCGATGTCGCTTTCCACCGAACAGTCGTCAACGAAATCTTCGCCAGTCATCTCTCCACTCTTTATTTCTTCCTTGTATATCTCGCTGAATTCATCGTTCTTCAGTTCGGTTACTGCTTGTGAGAGTATCTTTTGATATGTCTCGTAACCAAGGTCGGCGATAAATCCGCTTTGCTCGGCACCCAGCATATTTCCAGCACCACGTATGTCGAGATCCTGCATTGCTATGTTGATACCGCTGCCCAGGTCGCTGAAATTCTCCAATGCTTCCAATCTCCTGCGCGACTCCTGGTTGAGAGCCGACAAGGGTGGGGCCAATAGATAGCAGAATGCCTTGCGATTGCCTCGTCCCACTCGTCCTCGCATCTGGTGGAGGTCGCTTAGTCCGAAGTATTGCGCACTATTGATGATGATGGTATTGGCATTGGGTATGTCAATGCCGTTCTCCACGATAGTCGTGGATATCAGTACGTCGTAGTCGTAATTTGCAAAGTCGAGGATGATGTGCTCGAGTTCTTCGGGCTTCATCTGTCCGTGTCCGATGGCGATACGGACATCTGGTATGTATTTCAGTATGGTTTCCTTCAATCGCTGCAAGTCACTGATTCTGTTGTTCACGATATACACCTGTCCGTTGCGGCTCATCTCGAAGTTTATTGCATCAACGATGATCTCCGGACTGAAAGTGTGAATCTCTGTCTGTATAGGATAGCGGTTGGGTGGAGGCGTCTGTATGACGCTCAAGTCGCGCGCACCCACTAAAGAGAATTGCAGTGTGCGAGGGATTGGGGTGGCAGACATCGTCAGTGTATCCACGTTCACCTTTATTTGGCGGAGTTTCTCTTTGGTGCTCACTCCGAATTTCTGTTCTTCGTCGATGATTAGCAAACCGAGATCCTTGAATTTCACTTGCTTGCTTATCAGTTTATGCGTGCCGATAAGAATATCTATTTTTCCATCTTCCAGGTCCTTCAGGAGTTCCTTTGTCTGTTTTGCACTTCGAGCCCTGGTCAGATAATCCACCCTAACCGGGAAATCCTTCAGTCGCTTGCTGAATGTCTGGAAATGTTGGTATGCAAGTACAGTAGTAGGTACAAGCACTGCCACCTGCTTCGAGTCGGTGGCAGCCTTAAAGGCAGCTCTAACCGCTACCTCCGTTTTACCAAATCCTACATCACCACATACAAGTCGGTCCATGGGGCGTGCTTTTTCCATATCGGCCTTTACGTCGTTTGTAGCCTTCAACTGGTCGGGAGTGTCCTCATAAAGGAAACTGGCCTCCAGTTCGTGTTGCAGATATGAGTCGTGACTGAACGGGAATCCCTTTTCTTTGCGTCGCTTGGCATATAATAATATAAGGTCGCGCGCGATGTCCTTTATCTTCGACTTCGTGCGTTCCTTCAGTCTTTCCCATTGACCAGTGCCGAGGGTTGACATTCTTGGCGGTTCGCCATTATCCTGTGCTTTGTATTTTGATACCTTATATAATGAATGTATCGATACGTAGATGGCATCTCCGCGTTGATAGGTAATCTTTATCATTTCTTGATAACCATCACCTTGTGGCATGCGCACCAAACCGCCAAACTTGCCTATGCCGTGGTCGATATGCACTACATAGTCGCCTATTTCAAACTGGCTAATCTCCTTTAGAGTGAGTGCCACCTTACCGCTTCGCGCTTTTTCGGAGCGGAGGTTATACTTGTGAAACCTGTCGAATATCTGGTGGTCCGTGAAGAAACATGCCTTCATCATGTTATCCACAAACCCTTCGTGCAGGGTTTTGTCAACCGGAACGAAGGCTTCCAGTATTTCTTTCAATCTCTCTTGCTGTTTCCTGCTGTCAGCAAGGATATACACCTTATATCCCATAAGCTGATAGTCTTCTAGCGATTTTTTCAGAAGATCAAAATTCTTATGAAATAGTGGTTGAGGCTTGATGTCGAATCTTATGGTAGTATCAGCATTACGACTAGGTTTGTGCCCCATCTCTATCATTCGGAAGTCTAAGGCATCGCGCATGAATGTGCTGGCTGTCACCAATTGAATATCACTCCTCATGCGGTTCATTATCTCCTGACATTCCATTTCAGTTGCACCTGCAGTCATCTCTACGAGCGCCTGTTGCGAGAATCCCTCTTCATACACCTTATTAATAATATCGCACACGTAGGTGAAGTCTTTCATGCAAAGAAATGTGTCTTTCGGCAAAAACTGCAAGATAGGAATGCGTTCCTCATTGCTTTGTGATAGTTCGGGAACTATAGTTACATTTTCGCATTTGTCCTTCGACAATTGGTTTTCCACTTCGAATGTGCGTATAGTGTCAATCTCGTCGCCGAAGAAGTCAATGCGGAATGGATACTCACTACTGAATGAAAATACATCGAGAATACTTCCTCGTCGGGCAAATTGTCCTGGTTCATAAACATAGTCAACCTCAGAAAAACCGAAATCCCTAAATGTTGACACAATGTCGTTCATTGGTTTCTCCTCGCCTTTGGCTAATGTCAGCATTCTGCTGTCCATACTATTGTGCGACACAACAAGTTCGGCCATAGCCTCAGGATAAGACACGATGAATAGAGAACTGTCTTTCTTCTTGTTGTCTTCTTCATTTTTAATCTCACACAAAGTTTCGGTTCGCAGAATTTCATTTGCAGAGTCTTTCTGACCATATTTCACAGCCCTGCGATATGAAGATGGGAAGAAGAGCACCTGTTTGTCGCCAAGAATCTGTGTTAGGTCGTGATAAAGATATCCCGCCTCGTCAGCATCCTGCATGACAAACATAATTTTTGTTTTGCACTTTGTGGTCAAACTTCCGAAGAGCAATGCAGAGGAAGACGCAAGGAGTCCGTCAAGAAAGATATTTCTCGACTTGCTGTCGCCCATCACTTTTGCAAGTGCCGCCACCTGTGGCATATGGGAATATAACTGACTTAATTCCTGAATATTCATTAATTCATGTCTTACAGGGTGCAAAATTACAAATAATATATAAGAAAATGGCAAAAAAGACTGAAATAATTTTGTTCTTTCTGCTTTTTGCATTATCTTTGCCGATAAAAATCACAAAATAGTCTTATTAGTATGACAACAAGTGACAGCATAGTAATTATTCCTACTTATAATGAGAAGGAAAATATCGAGAAGATAATACGTGCAATCAATGCACTCGACAAACAGTTTCATATACTCGTAATAGACGATGGTTCGCCCGATGGTACGGCATCTATCGTAAAACGACTTATGCAGAATGAGTTTGAGGGTCGGCTTTTCATATTGGAGCGCCCGGGCAAATTAGGTCTTGGCACTGCCTATATCCTTGGATTCAAATGGGCTTTGCAGCATGACTATGAGTATATATTCGAGATGGATGCCGACTTCAGTCATGATCCGGCCGACCTTCCCCGGCTTTATTCCGCTTGTCACGATGATGGTTATGATCTCGCCATCGGTTCGCGTTATGTGTCGGGAGTGAATGTGGTCAATTGGCCTATGGGGCGCGTGCTTATGAGCTATTTTGCAAGCAAGTATGTGCGCTTTGTCACGGGATTTAAGGTGCACGATACAACAGCGGGATTCAAGTGCTATCGTCGTCGGGTACTCCAGACTATAGAGCTCGACAAGATTCGTTTCCGTGGATATGCATTCCAAATAGAGATGAAATTTACCGCTTATAAGATAGGATTCCGCATAAAGGAAGTTCCGGTGATTTTTGTCAACCGCCGTGAGGGTGTGAGCAAGATGAGTGGTGGTATCTTCGGTGAGGCTTTCTTTGGTGTGATGCGCTTGAGATGGGACGGATGGACACGCCGTTATCCTAAGATATCGTAATGGTTTTGTAATCCTAATTGACCTATTTCGGTTTTTGCCGATTATCTTTGACCAATGTCAAAAATACGCTTGTGCTCGCAAACAATTCGAAAAAAAACATTGTCAGTTGAGAAAATAGTAGTAATTTTGCACCGTCAAAAGGACAAAAGAACAACAAAGTTCTGGACGACAAGACACATAGTTATTAGAGATTTTAAAGATTGTATTTAGGTAAAAAGATTAAAGTAAAAGAAAGGGTAACATTATGAAAAAGATGATTTTGACAGTTATGGCAGTGCTTTGCATGACCACAACATTTGCAAAAGACGAGAACGCAAACGCAACAAGCGCAATGAGCGCATTCGACATGAGCGTGAACATGAACAAGCTGAGCGAGGCTCTTAACCTTACAGCCGACCAGCGCGAGAGTGTATCTGATGTACATCACACTTTCTGCGGCGAGATGATGGTTGCTGCTCAGGCTAGTGATGAGGACCGCAAGGAACTCATGGAAAAGGCTATCAAGAAGGACCTTAAGTACATGAACTACATCCTCAACAAGGATCAGTATCACAAGTACCTTCTCGTGCTCAACGCCACATTCAACAACCGTGGCTTGAACCTCAAATAAAAGAACATTTTTGGGTAATAGTTAATAAATTTAAAGAGAGTGACGAAGTCAAATGTTCGCCACTCTCTTTTTTCGTTTATTCTTAGTGATAAAATATTATTTCTTCACCTTTACAATCTTTGTCGGTTCCTGTTCCTTGTTGCGACGATTGACAACTGTGACTACTGCTTGGGCAAGATTGATGAATGCCTGACCAGTGGCAGTGTCGATATGACAAGCTGCGGGTTCGCCTTCATCACCGCTTTCGCAGATGCTCTGTACCAGAGGAATCTGGGCGAGCAGAGGTGTCTGCATCTCCTCGGCAAGTCGCTTACAGCCTTCCTTTCCAAAGATGTAATACTTGTTCTCGGGCAGTTCTGCTGGAGTAAACCATGCCATATTCTCTACAAGTCCGAGGATGGGCACGTTTACTTTCTTGTTGCGATACATGTCGATACCCTTGCGTGCATCTGCCAATGCCACATTCTGCGGAGTACTTACGATTACAGCTCCCGTGATGGCAAGTGTCTGAAGCAGAGTGAGATGTATGTCGCTTGTGCCTGGAGGAGTGTCGAGGATGAAGTAGTCGAGCTCTCCCCAGTCGGCATCAGCTATCAATTGTTTGAGTGCGTTGGATGCCATACCTCCGCGCCACAATGTGGCAGTCTCGGGATTTACGAAGAAACCGATACTCAGCAGTTTCACTCCGTATTTCTCGATAGGTTCTATAAGCTGTCTGCCGTCTTTCTCCACGGCGTAAGGACGTGCGTCCTCCACACGGAACATCTTTGGCATAGAGGGCCCGAAGATATCTGCATCAAGCAGTCCCACCTTATATCCAAGGCGTGCAAGTGATATGGCAAGATTGGCAGCCACCGTACTTTTGCCCACACCGCCCTTGCCAGAGCTGACTGCAATGATGTTCTTCACGTCAGGCAGCAGTTTGCCAACCTCAGGGCGAGGTTTCGACTTGAATTCTGTCTCAATCTCCACCTCTACATCCTTGGATACATGATAGTGGATGGCAGCCTCAGCAGCTTTGAGGGTGGATTTAAGGAAAGGGTCGGTGTCGCGAGGAAACTGCAACACCACCTTCACCTTCATGCCGTTGATACTTGGAGTGTCGGCCACCATGCCGCTCTCCACGAGATTTTTCTTTGTTCCAGGATACGTCACCGTGGCGAGCGCATCAAGAATCAACTTCGGATATAATGTCATATTACTTAATCAGTTCTATTGATCGTTTGAGGAACTTGTCGAGGGCAGCACCCTTCAACATACCGTTCTGCAGCAAGGCAAGGTCGATGAGCTGATGAACTATACTATTGCCTTTTGCATAGTTGGCGAATATCTCGCGTTTTTTGTTCTTCTCTTCCTCCAAGGTCTTCTCGGTGTTCTTCACGTCGTCCTTCTCCTCTTGGGTGATTTCCTCGGGTTTCTTCTTGTCCTGTGACTGGCGGAGTGCAGCAAGACGAGCCTCCTGTCCTTTGATTTCACTCTCAATAGGTTTGAGGGCATCGGCAGTGTTGCTCTCGCAATCGTTGAGCACTTTCTTGATTAGAGGATGGTCGGAGTTGAGCACGAGGTTGTATGAGTCGGGCATCTGGGCATAGAAGCTCATGCCAGCCTGCAGACGGCTCATGTCCTTCATGCGTCGCATATACTCGCTCTGAGTGATAACCACAGGTTGAGCCTGTTCGCCCATTGGCTCCACATCCACATAGATTTCAGCCTTGTCCAACTTAGGCAACTGGGTGGTGAACACGGTTGAGAGGTGCTCCTTCTTGTCTGCCTCAAGAGTCTCCTTCTTGGCATCCTCCTTCACGATGATGCGCTCGATGATGTCGCTGTCAACGCGGGTGAAATGGCTCTTCTCGAGCTTTTGCTCCAGCATAGATGCTGTCGGCACGTCGAGTTCGCCGTCCATGAGCAGAACGCTGTATCCCTTGGCCTTGGCCGTCTCGATGTAGCTGTACTGCTCCTCCTTGTTAGTGGAATACAAATATACGAGGTTGCCGTCCTTGTCGGTCTGGTTGTCCTTGATGAGTGTGCGGTATTCGTCGAATGTAAAGTATTTGCCCTCAGTGTCTTTCATCAGTGCGAAGTCCTTGGCGCGGTCGTAGAACGACTCTTCGCTGAGCATACCGTAGTTGATGAAAATCTTTAGGTCGTCCCATTTCTCCTCGAATCCCTTGCGGTCTTCCTTGAAGATGCTCTGCAGGCGGTCGCTCACTTTCTTTGTGATATATGTGGCAATCTTCTTCACATCTCGGTCGCTCTGCAGATATGAGCGGCTTACGTTCAATGGGATGTCCGGTGAGTCGATCACTCCGTGGAGCAGTGTGAGGAAGTCGGGCACGATGCCTTCCACCTGGTCGGTCACGAATACTTGGTTGCAGTAGAGCTGAATCTTGTTGCGCTGCAGTTCGATGTTCGACTTGATGCGGGGGAAGTAGAGGATACCCGTGAGGTTGAACGGATAGTCAACGTTGAGGTGAATCCAGAACAGTGGTTCGTCCTGCATGGGATAGAGTGTGCGGTAGAACGACTTGTAGTCCTCGTCCTTCAGAGTACTTGGAGTCTTTGTCCACAGTGGCTCCACATTATTTATTATATTATCCTCGTCGGTTTCCACGCTCTTGCCGTCCTTCCATTCGGTCTTCTTGCCGAATGCCACCGGCACAGGCATAAACTTGCAGTATTTGTTGAGCAAGCCCTGGATGGTGTTCTTCTCAAGGAATTCCTTGCAGTCGTCGTCGATATGAAGTACGATGTCTGTTCCGCGGCTTTCTCTTTCGGCATCGTCAATCTCGTATGCTGGCGAACCGTCGCAGCTCCACTTCACAGCCTTTGCTCCATCCTTGTAGCTCTTGGTGATAATGTCCACCTTCTTGCTCACCATGAATGAAGAGTAGAAACCAAGTCCGAAGTGACCAATGATATTATTGGCATTGTCCTTGTATTTCTCCAAGAAGTCGTTGACTCCCGAGAATGCTATCTGGTTGATATACTTGTCGATTTCCTCCTCGGTCATACCGATACCGCGGTCGCTGATAGTGAGTGTACCTTCCTTTTCATCAAGGCTCACTCTTACTGTCAGGTCGCCCAGTTCGCCCTTGAAGTCACCCTTTTCAGCGAGAGTCTTCATCTTCTGTGATGCGTCAACGGCATTTGATACCATCTCGCGCAGGAAAATCTCATGATCAGAATACAAGAACTTTTTGATTACGGGGAATATGTTCTCAGTAGTAACCCCGATGTTACCTTTTTGCATATCTATTCTTTTTTTATTATATTATTTTCTTGTTTGAGGCTATTTAGCCTTCAAGAAATCCGTCGGCAAAAGGTGTGCCAAGAAGTCATGATTTTGCGTCTTTTCTTATGTATTCTGCCATTTTGTCAGATAATAAGCCTTGGTGTCTCCATATTTTTATTACAGTTTGAGGTATTCATAGGTATTTCCCACTATAGTGAGATACCTCTCGAAGTCTTCCCGCTTTATCACTACCGTGCCTCGGCAGTCGTTGGGATGAAAGGATAGGGTAGTGGCATTGCGCAACTCGTCGTCGAGGAAGAGATGGACATGGTTCTCAGTGTCGTTGATAAGTCCAAATGGAGATACACTGCCTGGCTCCAATCCCAAATATCTCATCATTCTCTCGGGTGAGGCAAACGAGAGTTTGCCGCATGAGGGTAGTCCTTGTGAAATGAGTGATTCCTTGAGTCTGTGCTCCAGATAATGTATGTCGAGGTCGTGGTCGCAATTGAAGCACACAAGATAATGCCTGTTGCCCTTGTGGTTGCGGAAGAAAAGGTTCTTGCAGTGGATGCTGCCGTCGTTCCTCCACCATTGCTTTGCCTCCTCGATGGTCTTGCCCTCGGGATGGTTGTAGCATGTGAAGGGGATGTCGTGTTCCTTCAGATAGTTGATCACTTTTTTCTGTCTTTCGCTTATTTCCGTTTGCTGTTCTGAAATATTATCCATTTTTTCAGTATTATTATTGTGGTTGTGTATTTTATTAAAATGCGCTTGCGATTTTGTATCCCACTACCAATGCCCCCATTCCGAGAGCGAGACTCGCCACGGTGTAAATGGCGAGCATCATCAAGTTGTCTTTGCCAAGCAAGTAGTTTTCGTTCATAAATGTGGAGAATGTGGTGAATCCACCACAAAAACCAGTGACAAGCACCAACTTCCATTGTGCGGGAAGATGTCCCGATGCCGCTATGCCTGTAAACAGTCCGATGAGCAGGCAGCCGATGATGTTCACGGCAAATGTTCCCCAAGGAAACAGTCCGTAAGCCAATGTCTCTGGTCCTGTCAGTCTCACATGCAGTTGTCCCACCAGGTATCTCATTCCGCCTCCGAAGAAGCTGCCAATACAAACCAATAAAAGTTCTTTCATCTTATATCTAAATTATTTAATCATTATTGACTTTATCACTGTAGCTGAGGCACCTGTGCTTCCCGTATGTTGTAGATGAAAACCGCCATGGTGGTTGGGTGATGTCATCTTCGCCGTGAGGGTATGGGTGACGTCGGGGAAATTGGAGTTTGACAC
The DNA here is from genome assembly GCA_022771625.1 of Prevotella sp. Classification (GTDB taxonomy): domain Bacteria; phylum Bacteroidota; class Bacteroidia; order Bacteroidales; family Bacteroidaceae; genus Prevotella. The sequence goes on along the minus strand of JALFCW010000024.1, from coordinate 7,902 downwards.
CTTGGCACTTATTGTATCTCCACGTGCGGATAACTCCACACGGCATCCTCGCCTGAATATGTCGCATCGTTCGGGAGTGGAAATCTTGCGTATGTCGCCATGGATGTATTCCACAAGGCATACCTCCACAGCATGGTCGTAGTCGGGAGTGCGTACAAAGCGTATGCCATAGCCAGTCAGAGAGCGGGTGTCGAACTTGATGCAGATGTCAAGATACTGCCCAGTGGCAGATCCGAATCCTTGTCCAGCCGACTTGCATGGGTCGAGGGTTACGATACATTCCTGGTTGCCTACTTTAGCAGTCTCATCCTTAGGGGTAAACATTATCCTTGCCCCTTTCTGCAACTGCACCATTCCCCACGAACCTTCAGCTCCATCCACTCCCTCGGCATATCCCCACGAAGGGCGGGTGTTGTCAGCCTGCCAGTCGTAGTCCATTGTGTCCTTGGGTTTATGGCAATCCAATGTCCATCCTCCGGGGATGATGCCTCTTTGTATTTGCATGGCAAAGGGTGGCAACTGCAATGGCAGAGGTTCTGTGGGAGTGGGCAGGGAGAGAGGCTTGCCGTTGAGAGTGCAGTCCTTCATCGTGCATAGATGTCGAGGGTCGGGACGCTTGCACCATTCTATTTTCAAACTTGGGTCGTCGCTTGTCCATCGGCAGTTTTCCAATGTTACGGGCCCGCTTACCTTATTAATATATTGTATGCCGGTGGTCTTGCTATGAATATCGCAATCATGGAATACCGCTCCCGTCTCATGGTCGGTGGTATAGAACGGCTTGCTGCTGAACAGAGTAAACCGGCATTTGTTATATACTCCCGTACCGCACAAGGCATCGTCGGTACATTCGAAATAGCAGTTGTTGAATACCGTATGTTTTGCCCCAACGAATGGGCAGAGGTTAAGTCTTGATATGAATCGGCAGTTGTCAAGCCTATAGTTGTCGCCCGCGCAGATGGCTATCTGAGCCTGCACTATGGCATCCTTTCTCCGCTTTCTGTTCTTGCTTTTGTCCTTTGGATATATGAGGTCAACATTGCAGTAATTGCCAAATGTGATATTGGTAGCCTCTACATTACTGCCAAGGAAATGAAACATGGTGAAATTGCCGTCAGCTCCTTGTGTCTGTCCGCGGTTGCAGGCAAGCACTACGTCTTCAGCACTCTCGCCAAGACCTATGAGTCTCAGTCGGTTTGCCTTTACCTCCATGGCATAAGGCGTTCCCTCTCCCGGATTGGGGATTCTTATCGCCTCGTCGTCAGGGTTGTCCATCCAATACACAGATGGACAGATGTATATCTCCGTCCATAGAGAGTCTTCATTGTTATGCTTGTCGGCAAAAGCCAAAGCGTCAACTACAGAGGCGAAAAGGAAGTGTTTCTCCTTCGCCTTCTTCGTGTCGTCTACAAGCAGGCAATGCCTGTTGGTATTCATAGTCACTCCCCTGTATCTAAACGATACCTGTGCTTCGGCAGAAATGATATATGCCCAGGCTGCAATAACCGCAAACCATATTTTGGTATTATTTCTTCTCATCGTCATTATAGTCCTAAAACAATGCTGCAAATTTACACATTATTTAAATAATCTTTGAAAAGATAAGGCGATTATTCCCCAATTCTATATAGGAATTCCGGTGCCAAGTCCGCCCCATTTGCCCATTCAATTGTGGTCGGGGTTAATCCGTATTGGATAAACAGACTTTTGTCGCGAAGTGGTCCAAACACCTCTCCCTTCAGATAAGGTTCCAAATCAACTTCCTTTTTCACTCCATCGCTAAACACAAGTGCAAGGCGATAATTGTCCAGATAATCGACATCTTTAACTTTAAGCATCATATTTCTCCTTTCTTATTTTAATGGTTCAATCTTTTCAATTTTTTCACCCTTAGAAGCTTTCTCCCAGAGTTTCAATAAAAGATAGATAACGATTCCATAAAATCTACATATCTCAGGCATATATATCTTATTCTGATTCAACAATTTTTCGCTGCAAATATACTGCTTTTTTATGAATTATCAAAGGAAAAGTGTTAAAATTATGCTCTTCTGATAAAAATATCCACTAAAAGTTTTCTCTTTTCGGATAATATTCGTACCTTTGGTGCGGATTTCATCGTGGGCGAGTGTCATGCTCCCTTTGGGGATTTCCAATAACATTGTGGGTAAAAACAAAGCATTCGCTATTATTCGCGTTCAGCCAAAAGCGTAGGAAACTTTCATGGATATAACGTAACAAGAATAATATGTGACAGGGTGTCCGTAGATATATGGATGCCTTAGTCTATACATTATAGCAATGCAATCACGCAATAGGCGTGATGCATTCTTATGTATGGACTGAGGTTTCCTTCCTACGCTACCTCAAAGCTGAACGCAATAAGGTGCATCGCGCCATTATTGTGTCTCGGCGTGATTGATAGTTGAGTGCCAAACGACTATCAATTGATTTATGGCAAACAAAAATCTGAATGCAGCCAAGACGGCAAAGAAGGATGAGTTCTATACTCAGATGTCTGACATAGAGATGGAGTTGCAGCATTATTGGCAGCATTTCCATGATAAAGTTGTGATGTGCAACTGCGACGACCCTTATGAAAGCAATTTCTTCAAGTATTTCGCTCTTCACTTCAATCATCTCGGATTGAAGAAACTCATCTGTACTTGCTATAATGGTTCTCCCATTCAAGGAGATGAATTGTCTTTGCCATTCGATTTTGAGGATGAAGAACCCAAGAAAATTGCCCATAAGGTGGTAATCACAGAAGTGAAAGACCTTAACGGCGATGGAGCAGTTGACCTATCGGATGTAAGGATTCTTCTGCAAAACGACAAGAATGTGCTCTCCACTCTCGAAACGGGCGACTTTCGTTCTAAGGAATGTATAGAACTGCTCAAAGAGGCAGATATCGTCGTGACTAATCCTCCATTCTCACTCTTTAGGGAATATATCGCTCAGTTGATGGAGTATGAGAAGAAGTTCTTGATAATTGGACATCAAAATGCAATTACCTATAAGGAGGTATTCCCATTAATTAAAGAAAATAGAATATGGTTGGGGTATGGTTTCAAAGGTGGAGCTGCTCACTTCTTTTCTCCATACGAAGATATCGCAACAGCAGGGGACCATCGTGAAGATATGATTAGAGTTTCTGGCGTAAATTGGTTTACTAATATGGAAATCCCAAAACGTAACGAGGAACTTGACTTGGTTTGCCGTTATTCACCAGAAGAATATCCTACATACGAAAATTATGATGCAATAGAAGTAAGTAAAACATCTGATATACCATACGATTATTCAGGAGCAATGGGAGTTCCTATTACATTCTTGGACAAATATAATCCTGAACAATTTGAGATAATAGGTCAGACTCAAGGAGATTCTGGAAAAGAGTTAGGTCTTAGACCATACGATAGAGCATTGAAGAAATATAATAAGAGTCTTCGAGACGGTCAGTTGTATTATATGAAGAATGGTATTCCTGAGAAGCCTTATGCACGAGTATTAATTCGCAACAAACATCCACGCCTATGATGACAATAAAACAAATCAGTGTAACCGTTGGAGAGATAACCCAAGGTTATGTCAACGACGAAGAGGAAGGAGTGAGAGGGTATAACGGCCTTCTTGACATCCGTCCAAAATACCAGCGTGAGTTCATATATAGTGATAAAGAACAGAAAGCCGTTATTGAGACGGTCTTAAAGGGGTATCCGCTCAATGTGATGTATTGGGTGAAAAGGAGCGAGGATGCAGAATGTCCATACGAAGTGATGGACGGACAGCAACGCACACTCTCACTTTGCCAATATGTTGCAGGAAAATTCAGTGTTGGTGAGAAGAATTATTTCAATCAGCCAGCCGACATTCAGAAGCGAATCCTCGACTATCAGCTGACAGTTTATGTATGTGAAGGAGAAGAGTCGGAGAAGTTGGAATGGTTTCAGACAATCAACATTGCTGGCAAACCGCTCAACGACCAGGAGATTCATAATGCCGTTTATGCAGGTCCTTTCGTGAGTGATGCCAAGCGTCATTTCTCCAAGACAAATTGCGGAGCATACCGCTTGGGTAAAGACTTGGTAGTTGGCACTCCCATTCGTCAGGACTTTCTCAAAAAGGCTCTTGAATGGATGGCTGCCCACGAGACTCGCAATGGCAACCCACAAACACTAGTAGGCTATATGTCGCAGCATCAGCACGACCCAAATGCCAACAACCTTTGGACATATTTCCAGAACGTGTTGAATTGGGCAACCACCAACTTCAATATGAAGAAGTTCAAGAAAATCATGAAAGGCCTCGACTGGGCATATTTCTACGACACCTTCCATGAGCAAACTCTTGACATCTCAGCAATAGAGGAAGAGATATCCCGTCTTATGCGAGATAGCGACATTCAAAAGCCTCTTGGCATCATCCCCTACGTCTTGACAAGAGATGAGCATTATCTCGACCTCCGCTCCTTCCCCGACGACGTCAAGCTCGCTGTATGGGAAAAGCAGCATCACGTCTGTCCCCACTGCCAAAAGGAATTCCCCTTCGAGCAGATGGAGGGCGACCACATCACCCCCTGGCGCGAAGGCGGCAGAACCGTAGAGGCCAACTGCCAAATGCTATGTAGGGAGTGTAATAGAAGAAAAGGAAGTAAATAACAATTCGAAAAAAATAATTAAAGATACTTAATCATGACATTAAAGAATTTATTCCATTTTTTTTCTGTTTCTGTTATTTGTGCAATTTTCATAGGGTGCACATCTACAGATAAAGAAGAACTGATAGAAAGCAAAGAATTATACCGAATCCAAGTTGGAGGGAAGTGTGGCTTTATCAATGAGAGAGGAAAACTTGTTATTGAACCTCAATTTGATAAGGCATTTTGGATCTTTGGAGACAGCGTATGTTATGCAGAGATAGGTGAACGAAAAGGCCTTATCAATACAGATGGAGAATTTGTAACAGAATTAGACAAATCGATAATTTGGGTATTCCAGTTTAATAACGGAGTCGCTTCATTTATAACCGAAACTGGTAAAAATGGTATCATCAACAAATCTGGCGAGATAGTTCTTCCTGCTATTTATAAAAATGTATGGGAGGATGGTGATAATGGTTTTGTTATAGAAGATACTCTTGGAAATAAAGGATATGTAAATATTAAGGGAGATGTTATTGTACCTTGTAGGTATGATGCAGCCAATGGGTTTAATGAAGGGCTAATGGTTGTTGCCACAAGCAGTAAATGCGGCTATGTTGATTCTACAGGTGTATGGGTAATTGACTCTATCTATAACGATGCAAGAGCATTCGGGGATGGTCTTGCACGTGTAAAAACCAATGACAAATGGAGGTTTATTGACAAGAGCGGAAAAGTTGTGGGAAAGTTAACCTATGATGATATTTTGACTGGTTTTTCCTCTAATCGTGCATTCGTTAAAACTGGTAATACAATAGCGATGATAAACAAAAATGGAGATAAGATTACAACTATTGATGCTGATTCTGTTTACGGATTCAGAGATGGATATGCAACTTTTCAAAAGAGTGGGAGGTATGGTATAATTGACAGTACAGGAACTGTTGTTATTCAGGCAAAATTCGAATACCTTTCAGAGTCGCATAATGGACTTTTCATTTTTGAAAAAAACAAAAAACTTGGAGTAGTTGATGTAAAAGGCAAGGCTATAGTGGAACCAATACATGATAAAGTTTCAATTGTAGATGACCTTTCTCTTATAATTTGCATGGATGATAATGGTGAAAGGGGAATCTATTATGACAGAAAAGGAAATCTTATATGGAAAGATATGCAAGGAAATAAATTCTCTTGGCCAGACAAACCGACGAAAGAAGATTTCGTTAGATATTTTGACTCAAAATTACCAGATTTAGATCCAATAGAGGGAATTTATTATGTAACATTTAATAAGATGGCTGTTAACAGAGAAAACGACCATGCTTCATCTAATGGCTCTGAATCAAAATTTTATGCAGTTATAAGGACTCAAGGTACTGACGAGTTCGTAGCATGTAAAATTGATGAGAATGACCCATGGAGATATTGGGTGAAAAAATTTGTTCAAATTGGCGAGTCAAATGCTTATGCTATTGTGAAAAATGGAGAATCGTCATGGGCTGAAGATGGAAAAATGATATTAGAAGATCCATACAAGTTTGAAATCACCTTAAGACAGGGAGGTAATAATTATTATAATTGGTATGTTAAATGTGAATTCGTTAAAGACTATCCTTCTGCAATGGTTTATGAACAAGTGCAAAAGGCTGAGTGGACAGGAACAGGGTTTGCTATATCAGATGGTTATGTCGCAACTAATTATCATGTTGTCAATGGAGCAAAGACGATAATGGTTAAAGGTGTTAATGGGAATATGGACAATGCCTATAAAGGATATGTGATAGCTTCTGACAGAGAACATGACCTTGCGATTGTTCAAATTGTAGATAAGAAATTCAAAGGCTTTGATGAGATTCCTTATAGTCTTGGAAAGAGTGTGCCCGAGGTAGGAGACAATATTTTTGTTCTTGGATATCCTATGACCAAGACAATGGGAAATGAGATAAAGTTAACAGACGGAATAATTAGTGCTGCATCAGGTTACAAAGGTGATAACTCCATGTATCAAATCTCCGCAGCAGTGCAATCGGGTAATAGTGGCGGACCTTTATTTGACAATAAAGGAAATGTAGCTGGTATTATTTGTGCCAAACATGCTGATGCAGAGAATGCTAATTATGCCATAAAAGTATCATATCTTTTAAGTCTCATAAAGAGTTCTGATATTGGGATTAAATTGCCAAATAACAACATAGGGTCGAAGTCCTTATCTAAACAAGTGAAGCAAATAGAACCATTTGTTTACTTAATTGAATGTAATAGTCATTGATAACAACATAATCGCCAAGGTTATTAACCCTACGCCCGTAAGGTTAATAACCTTGGCTCATAAAGATTAATAACCTTGTGTCAGATGAAAGTATATTGATTCCGTCTTGCCTTTTATCCGTTTTATTATTCCAAGCAAAAAATGAATAAGTGCATTCATCCTTCACCCTTCACCAATCGTGCCATACCCCCTGTGTTTATCGGGGTTTCGAGAGGTGAAGGTTGCCCGCAGAACCTTCACCCAATCTTCATCTTAAGGCAGTAAATATTTCTACTTGCCTATGATTAGAGTTATTTGCCGAATCAAGTTGTTTGTTGGATTTATTAATGGTTCGATGATTTCTTTCGAAGCATTGAAAGAGCAGTTGTAGTCACTTTTTTCTCTCATAGTTTGTAGTGAGGAATAAAGTTTTGCCAATTCAACAGACAGTTTGCCTGTCTTCACGTATTGCATGTAAAGCATTGAATTAACCCCATGGTGAGTATGAACGCTTATCCCATCATTTATAAGAAGAGCGCATACTGCATGGAAAGCGGCATAATATAAACGGTTGGCTGCTCCATCCCAAAATTCATTGTTAGCTAAAATATAAACTTGTTCCATTGTCTTATGGGCTTTATTGAGCTCATGTTCCACCATGATTCTTCTTTCTTCGTCACTTAGGCTCATATCAGCACCATTTTATCTTGTTCAACATTCTGGTGGAATGGTGTATAAGAGTAATCCTCCCATTCTTTTTTGGAATACACTTGCGGATTGATTTCTTCATTCATATCCCAGCCTAAAACTCTAAAGGGATAGGCATAGTCATAATCTTCTGATGTCAGTTGAGGCTTGTCTAATATGATAAGAATATCCCAGTCGCTGTTTGCATGTTCCTCATGGCGAGCCCTCGACCCAAATAGCAACAATGAAGATTTTGGCGGCAATGTCTCCCTTGCCACTTTCTTGATGCTGTCTATGATATATTCATTGCTTGCCATATTAATCG
>JALFCW010000020.1 GCA_022771625.1 Prevotella sp. | reverse complement strand
TGTCTCAAATCCGTCGAACACGCTGCGAAAGGCGTGAAGCTTACCGTCCTTCTCGAAGTTCGGCTTTATCTTATTGAGATAATTTCTTAAAAAACTCATTTCAATATCAATTTTCAATTTTCAATCTTCAATTTTCAATCTTCAAAGATCTTCATCAAGCGTTCTCCCTTCTCAGCATGTCGAGTCCCTCACGCACTATGCGCTGCAGTTCGAGTTTCGAACTATCCACAAACTCGGCAAGGGCGAAGTCCTCCGGGCTCACCTCGTATATGCCCAACTGCTCCATCTTGTCGATGTTGCCCGTAATGATAGCCTTCACGAGATATTCCGGATAGATGTCCATAGGAATCACCTTGTCATATTCGCCACTCATTATCATGTGACGCTGTCCGCCCTTGATACGGGCATCGAGCGCATAAGCCTTCTTTTTGCCGAAGAGCCATGAGAAATAGCTGCGGTTGACAGAGAACTGCTTCAGTCGCGGCATAATCCATCCAGCCAACTCGTCAGCGTCGTTGCCCTCGGGTATAACAGTAATCTCCGACGAGTGTGCGCCCAGGAATCCGTCCTTTGTAGTGGCGCGTCCGGTGAGCACGTTTCCGTTGATGATTCTCACGTTGTGCTTTGCGTCATAAGAGTTGCTGAGCAGAGTCTGCAGTTCCTCTCCCACGAGCATGTCGGCATATTGCGGTTGCTTCACCTCGCTGCCCACGAGCGCCACAGTGCGCTTCAGGCACACCTTACCGGTGAGGAACAGTCGTCCGAAGAAGATTACCGCCGTTGGGTCAACCGTCCAAACCACCTCGCCCTTGTTCACGGGAGCCACGTGATTCACCTGCACGCCCACGTTTCCAGCCGGGCACGGACCGTCGAACACGTTCACCTCCACATCGTCGGCAGCTGCCAGCGCCTTCACGCCCTGCTGCTCCGCTCCGATACCGAGATACGTCTTCGCCATCTTCGACAGAGCGGTAAGTCCCGCCTGCCATTCCTTCTCCTGTCCTTCCAGTTCGAAGGCGAAGTCGGCAGCCAGCGGTTTGTCCCTCAGTGCCGACACGAAGATTGCCTTAGGCTTTGAGTCGGGCTCAGCCACCACGTCATACGGCAGCTGGTTGATGTAGCCAAAGAGGCCAGCCTCCAACAGCGAGGCCTTCACCTCGTCGCCGCTGAGTTTCTTTACGTCCTTTACCCCGAAATCAGTGAATACTTGATTACTGTCGGCATCCACCTTCACGGCGAGCACCTTTCTGCGCTCCCCTCTCTCCACGGCGGTGACAGTACCACTCACAGGAGATGCAAACTTCATCTCCGGATAGTTTTTGTTGATAAACAGTGCGTCTCCGGCCTTGACCTTGTCGCCTTCCTTCACCACCACCTTAGGCACCACGCCATAGAAGCAGTCGGGCTGCAATGCATACTTGCCGTTGGATTTCAGCTGAATCTTTTTCCTTTCAGCCTTGCCTGCAAGATTGATGTCAAGTCCTTTGCGCAATTTAAATAAATTACCCATTTTATTTACTTTATTAGACATTATTCACTATAATCGCTGCAAAATTACATAAAAAAATTAAATTATTGCCATAATCGTTGAACAAAAAATCGTTTTTGCGACATTTTTTTGTAATTTTGTCGCGAATTACAGTATTTGCAATCATTTTGCAATCTCTGTGTAACAAAAAGAAACCCATATTTTGAAGTATATTAAATATATAATAAATGTGATACTATGGACGGTGGTCAGCCTTTATCTGCTGATTGCCGTATTGCTGCATATACCCTATATCCAGAGTGCCGCAGCCTCGGGAGTGGCGTCGCTGCTAGCCTCCACCCTCGACACGCGCGTGGAAATAGGTCGCATCGACCTCGGGTTCCTCAACCGCATCATCATCGACAACACCACCATCTACGACCAGGGCGGCACCCCTATGGTTAGGGCAGCGCGCCTGGCAGTGCGCATCGACCCCTGGCAACTGCTCGACGGGCGTGTGCGCATCTCGTCGGCACAAGTGTTCTCGGCCCATTTCCGGCTCTATCGCCCCAACGCCACCACCGCGCCCAACTATCAGTTTGCGCTCGATGCCCTCGCCTCCTCCGACACCACCAAGGCCAAGAAGCCCCTCGACGTGTCCGTCAGCTCGTTCATCATGCGCCACTGCTCCGTGCAGTACGACCGCCTCGACCTGCCCCGCACGCCCTCCCGGCTCAACCCCGCCCACCTGCGCCTCACCAACGTGGGCACATATATCCAGCTCCATGCCCTCACCAACGATTCCCTGAATGTGGAAATCGACAAACTCACCGCCAGCGAGCAATCCGGACTCAAGATAGAGGATGTCACCCTGCACCTCGTGGCAGGATCCACCTCGTGCCGTCTCAGCGATTTCAGACTTCGTATGCCCAACTCCCTACTGAGCATCGACAATTTCACCGCCCGTTATCGCAAGGGCAGCAACGGCAAGATCGACATGGGCACCCTCACCTATTCCGCACGCGTGCAACCCTCCACCGTCACCCTTGCCGACATCTCCGCCCTCGTCCCCGGACTGAGCGACTTCCACAGTACGCTCCATCTCAACCTCTCGCTCCACGGCACGCGCCACCGACTCGATGTCGAGTCCTTGCGCCTCACCTCCACCTCGGGCGACCTCTCCGCCACCCTCGACGGATGGTATGCCTCCACCAGTCCCCATGCCAGTTGGAATGTCAATGTCAACAATCTCCATGCGTCGGCAAAGACTTTAAGTTTTCTTGCGCATAATATTGACGGAAAGCACATTACCGTCCCCCCTGCCGTATATCGCCTCGGCGACATCAACCTCCACGGACAAGGCAGCGCCACCGTCTCCGGCACCGCCACCGCGCGGGCCGTCGTCAGCACCGATGTCGGACAGGCAAACATCGACATGACCCTCTCCCCCGACCGCCGTTTCCACGGACAGTTAGCGGCAAGCCATGTCGCCCTCGGCACCCTCCTCGACGACACCCACTTCGGCGATGTCTCCGCCAATCTCGCCCTGACGGGTTCCCTGCCCCAGGGCAAGCGCCCCTCGGTGAACGTAGATGGCACAGTGTCGGAATTTGCCTATAACGGCTATAAATACAGCAATATCGACATCCACGGAGGCTACCACGACAACACCGTCAACGGCACGCTCTCCATCGACGACCCCAACCTCAGTTTCTCCGCCGAAGGACATTTCGGCACCACAGGCACAGGCAAGCAACTCGTCGTCAATGCCCTCGTTGACAAGTTCCGCCCCTCCGTCACCCGCATCTCCGACAAGTGGGGCGATGCCGTCTTCACCACGTCCGTCACCGCCGACCTCCAGGCATCGGGAGTCAACGACTCCAAGGGCATAGTCACCCTGAGCGATTTCCGCATGGAGTCATCCACCGACACCTGCAGCATCCGCAACCTTCAGGTGCGCTCCGGATTCGACACCCAGGGGCACTATCTCGTCATGGAGAGCGACTTCGGCTACGCCATGCTCTCCGGCAATTTCAACTACTCCTCCCTCCTGTCGAGCATCACCTCCCATCTCGGACGCCATATCCCCGTGATATCGCCCTCGGGCAATACCGCAGAGAGCGACAACAACTTCACCCTCATTGCCCATCTCAACACCACCAAGTGGATGAAGCCCCTGTTGGGCATACCCCTCGACATCCGCCGTCCGCTCCTTCTGCGCTCCAGTGTGGAAGATATCCACAAGACGATGATAATAGAATGTGAGGCACCGCTCTTCACCTACGACGACAAGACCTTCAGCAATGTCACCCTCTTCGTCAAGTCGTCCGCCGACAGTCTTGTCTGCTCCGCCAATGCCCTAAAGCACCAGGACAACGGCGACCTGCTCGACCTCGGCGCGCGCTGCCAGGCCACCGACAACCTCGTCGCTATGTCGCTCAGTTGGCTCAACAACGGCAAGACCGAAGGCCATCTCAACGCCACCACATCCTTTGGCAAGACCCCTCAGGGCGACACCTACGCCCATGTGGTGGTCAATCCCTCCGACATCACCATCGGCGACAAGACCTGGTCGGTCAAGTCGTCCGACATCCACTACACCCCCAAGCACCTCGACGTGCGTGAGTTCACCATAGCCCACGACCGCCAGCACATCATCGTCAACGGCACCGCAAGCGACAGCAAGAGCGACTCGCTCCACATCGACCTTCAGGGCATCGACGTGCGCTACGTCCTCGACCTGGTCAATTTCCATTCCGTGGAGTTCGACGGCAGCGCCTCCGGCAAGGCCCTCATTGTCGCCCCCTTCGGCGATCTCTCTGCCAATGCCCGCCTCACCGTCGATAACTTCCTCTTCGAGCATGGGCGCATGGGAGTGCTTGATGCAAAGGTCAACTGGAACAAGGAAGAGAGTCAGATAGACATCGACGCCATAGCCAACGACGGTCCCGACGCGCGCACCTTCATCTACGGCTATGTCTCCCCCAAGCGCGACTTCATCGACCTGGGCATCGAGGCCGACTCCACCCATATCGACTTCATGCACTCCTTCACCGATTCGTTCATCAGTTCCATCGATGGGCGAGCTGTGGGCAAATTGCGCCTGTCGGGCCCGTTGAGCACCATCAACCTCACCGGACAGTTGCGCGTTGGCGGCACAGCGATGATCCGTCCGCTCAACTGCCGTTACACCTTCGACAACGCCCTCGTCACCCTCGTCCCCGACGAGATAGAGCTCAACAACGTCGTCATCCGCGATGTCTATGGCAATCCCGGCTATCTCAACGGCTTCATCCATCACCAGCACCTCACCCGCCTGAGCTACGACCTCGACGTGAGTGCCGATAATCTCCTTGCCTACGACATCCGCAGCTTTGGCGACGACACCTTCCATGGCACCGTCTTTGCCGACGGCAATGTAGGCATCCACGGGCGCAGTGGCTATCTGCGTATGGACATCGACGTCACCCCCCGCAAGGGTTCCACCTTTGTATATAATGCCTCCACCAACGATCAGATCTCCAATCAGGAGTTCATCAAGTGGAACGACGTCACATCCCTCATCCCTAATTCCTCACCCCTCATTCCTAATTCCTCATCTGACATCTATTTAAATTTCAACATCAACTGCACCCCCGACGCCACCATCCGCCTGTTGATGGACAGCCACACCAACGACTACATCACCATGCAGGGCAACGGCATGCTGCGCGCCACCTATTATAATAAGGGAGCGTTTAATCTCTTCGGCACCTACACCCTCTCCCACGGCACCTATGGCATCACCATACAGAATATCATCAAGAAGAACTTCACCTTCCGCGAGGGCGGCACCTTTGTCTTCGGAGGCAACCCCTACGATGCCGCGCTCAATCTCCAGGCCATCTACACCGTCAATGGCGTGTCGTTGGGCGATTTGAATGTCGGCAACAGTTTCACCAACAACACCATCAAGGTCAACTGCCTTATGAACATCGGCGGAGTGGCGCGCAATCCCCAGGTAAGTTTCGACCTCGACATGCCCACCGTCAGCAGCGACGAGAAGCAGATGGTGCGCTCCGTACTCAATTCCGAGGACGAGCTCAACCAGCAGGTGGTATATCTTCTTGGCATAGGCCGATTCTATCCCACGGGCACCAACAACTCCGCTTCCCGCGAGCAGAGCGAAACATCCCTTGCCATGCAGAGCCTGCTCTCCGGAACCATCTCCTCCCAGATAAGCAGTGTTCTCAACACCGTCATCAAGAACGACAACTGGAATTTCGGAGCCAACATCTCCACCGGCGACGAAGGATGGAACAACGCCGAATACGAGGGCACCGTCAACGGACGCCTTCTCAACAACCGCCTGCTCATCAACGGACAGTTTGGTTATCGCGACAATGTCAACACCGCCAACACCAACTTCATCGGCGACTTCGACATCCGTTATCTCCTTCTTCCCAACGGCAACCTTGCCCTCAAGGTATATAATCAGACCAACGACCGCTATTTCACCAAGTCGAGTCTCAACACTCAGGGAGTAGGCATCATCATGAAGAAAGACTTCCGGAATATCATAGATCTATTTGGGAAGAAGAAAAAGAAGAAGAAATAAAAAGAAATTATTGAAGGGTACGGAAATCCAGAGAGTTTTTTTCCACAGATTATCACAGATTTTTTATTTTGGCACAGAAAGACACGGCTTTTTTAAAAAAGACACGGCTTGGCTCCGCATGGATATAACCACGGCACTTCGTGATTACGGCTTGCTTTCGCAAGTTCACGGCTTTGTTAGTTCCAGCGTTAACGAGCCGTGTCTATACTTTAGTATAGCCTTAATACAAATAAAGCCTTTACCCATCGCGCAGCCGTGTCTTTTTTAAAAGCCGTGTCCATCCGTGCCTAAAAAATTTCTAATCCCTAATTCCTAATTCCTCATTCCTCTCACGTCCTCTTCCCGCACGTCTCAGATTATTCTATCCAACGTCTGCGATTTTGAGTCCCAACGTTACAGATTCTCGTGAAAAAGTATTACCTTTGCACACATAATAATCACATCAATAACAAAATAAAATCCCTATACCACTATGATCTATACAACAAAAAAAGAGCTCGCCCAGTCATATTGTCCTGACATCGACTACACCGCAGCCTTAAAGAAGCTAAATCACTGGATTCGTACAAACACCGAGCTCTCGGCACGTCTCGCCGCTACGGGGTACATCGCCACACAACGCCGTTTCACTCCACAGCAAGTGAAGCTACTCTATCACTACCTCGGAGAGCCGTTTTAGCTCTCTGAGACAGTACCTCAAAACTCATTTTGTCATTTTGTCATTTGTTATTTTGTCATAGAAATCGTTTTTTAACCGTAATTTCTTTGATATAGAATTCACTAATAAATTATTATATTATATATTATATTATAATATAATATATAATATAATAATTATATAATACATTTACAATTTCTCCTATTTTCTATCTTTACCCCCTAAAAAACGATTTCTATGACATCGTGACAAAATGACAATGACATTTTTATACGCATTGTTATTATTCTCTGGTCCCTGTAGTAAGACAAAGCGTAGCCTTGAAATGGCGACATAACACAGGATAGGGCGTGAGCCCTATCGATTTAGCCTCTTTTCCCCTCCCCCACGCACCAACAGCGCGTGGGGAGAGGATTTCTTGGGGAAAATGCCTTAGACAGGATTCACCCTGTGCTAGGTTATGTCGCCTTTGCAGGGCTGTCCCTTTAAAATCTTCATTTTTAATGGGACAGAAGTGTTATTTAATATATAGGTGCAGTTAGTGAGCTGTGCTTTTTCTACAACTACTCACCTTGTAGGGTTATGTCATACACAGGATCATCTTCAAGGTCGAACAAGAAAGTCGATCTTGTTGAAGAATCAAAGAAATTTCCCGTGGCACGAGTTACTCTATGTGGAGCCATAGGCACATTTTTCAGAGTGCGACTCTTCACCACCGAACCATTTGCATCCTTCATGTTTATTTGGATATCTACATATTGTGGGTTTTCCGTCACTAAGCAATGCAGTGCCAGGTTATTATTCCTAAAAGAATTATTTGACATAACACTTCTTTGAAATTCATTTTTAAATAAATAAGAATCGTAGGCAAATCCAGTACTCGGATTGAATACTAAATCCGTGGTTGCAGATCCAGCAGGATTCATAATTATTTGGCACGAAACAACTTCTTCTGGTTGGTCATCCTTCAGTAGAAGTATAAAATGAGAGGAAATGCGTTTGCCAAGATCAATGGTAACAAAGTTGGGCTGGTCGGCTATAACAGTCACCGACTGGTTTACTGCAAACGTCTTAAGCAATTTGGCGGTTGAAATAGTCGCCTTATCAGTAGCAGATATATCAGCAGCATCCTCTTTATTTCCGTTTGCCTTATGGGCGACAACTACGAAGGAATAATCACCCGGGCTAAGCGAACAAGCAATCTGACCGAAATCATCGACATCCACAGACTCATTTCTGCTGGTTTTAAATGCAAGTTCACCATAAGAATCAAAAACCGAAAGGGAAATTCGATTTATCCCAGCTTCATAAATGTTTTTATCAGAAGTACGAGTAGAGCTGATATCTTCATCAAAGTAATAATTAATGTCAGAGGATGTGATATTTACTATTACATTACCCTCTTTCTTGTCTTCAATTATAGCTTTCTCACATGAAGACAAAACAGTTGTTATTAAGAAAGTATTTAATAAAACTGCTAATCTAAAAAATGTCTTTTTCATATTATCAAAATTATATATTTGTTTTTTCGGCTGCAAAATTACTAAAAGAGATTAGTTTGGCAAATTGGTATTTGTTAAATAACCATAAATCTGTTGCGAAATATATATTTTTCGTCATCTATTTCCCGATTTCTTCGTACCTTTGCAGCCGATTTTGAAAATCGTCGGCTAAAAGCCGGCATATAGTTCACATAAAGTCTAACTTTAATTTTAAAAAAACATTTAATTAAATTATGTCAGAATTAACAAAAAACGTCAAGCCATTGGACGACTTCAACTGGGACGAGTTTGAAAATGGCACATCGGCTAACGTCAGCAAAGAAGAGCTCGACAAGGCTTACGACGAAACCTTGAACAAGGTTAGTGAGCATCAGGTGACTGAGGGTACTGTTATCTCAGTGGACAAAAAGGAGGTTATCGTAAACATCGGCTACAAGAGCGACGGTATCATCCAAGCTAGCGAATTCCGCTATAACCCCAACCTCAAGGTGGGTGACAAGGTAGAGGTTTACGTAGAAAACCAGGAAGACCGCAAGGGACAGCTCATCCTCTCGCACAAGAAGGCTCGCCTCAGCAAGAGCTGGGATCGCGTGAATGCCGCCCTCGAAAACGAGGAGGTTATCCAGGGCTTCATCAAGTGCCGCACTAAGGGTGGTATGATTGTTGACGTATTCGGTATCGAGGCATTCTTGCCCGGTAGCCAGATTGACGTTCATCCTATACGCGACTACGACCAGTTTGTTAACAAGACTATGGAGTTCAAGGTTGTGAAGATCAACCAGGAGTTCCGCAATGTAGTCGTTTCGCACAAGGCTCTTATCGAAGAGGAGATTGAGGCTCAGAAGCGCGAGATTATCTCGAAGCTGGAAAAGGGTCAGATTCTCGAGGGTACTGTCAAGAACATCACTTCTTACGGTGTGTTTGTTGACCTCGGCGGTGTGGACGGACTCATCCACATCACTGACCTCTCTTGGGGACGCGTGGACGATCCACACAAGGTGGTGGAGCTCGACCAGAAGATCAACGTGGTTATCCTCGACTTCGACGACGAGAAGAAGCGTATCGCTCTCGGTCTGAAGCAGCTGACTCCGCACCCATGGGATGCCCTGGATGCCGACCTGAAGGTGGGCGACAAGGTGAAGGGCAAGGTTGTCGTTATCGCCGACTACGGTGCTTTCGTAGAGATTCAGCCGGGCGTGGAGGGTCTTATCCACGTGAGCGAAATGTCATGGAGCCAGCACCTGCGCTCTGCTCAGGACTTCCTGAGCGTTGGCGACGAGGTGGAGGCTGTAATCTTGACTCTCGACCGCGACGAGCGCAAGATGAGCCTGGGTATCAAGCAGCTTAAGGAGGATCCATGGGAGGCTATCGAGGTTAAATATCCTGTGGGCAGCAAGCATACCGCTAAGGTGCGCAACTTCACTAACTTCGGCGTATTCGTTGAGCTCGAAGAGGGTGTTGACGGACTTATCCACATCAGCGACTTGTCATGGACCAAGAAGGTTAAGCATCCTTCGGAGTTCACACAGGTGGGCACTGAGATCGACGTTGTCGTTCTCGACATCGACAAGGACAACCGTCGCCTGAGCCTCGGACACAAGCAGCTTGAGGACAATCCTTGGAACCAGTTTGAGGCTACTTACACTGTAGGCAGCGTTCACGAGGGCAAGATTGTTGAACTGCTCGAGAAGGGTGCTGTGGTTTCGCTTGAGAAGGGCGTTGAGGGATTTGCCACTCCTAAGCATCTCGTTAAGGAGGATGGCACTCAGGCTACTCTCGGTGAGGAACTGCCATTCAAGGTTATCGAGTTCAACAAGGACAGCAAGCGTATCATCCTTTCACACAGCCGCACATTCGAGGATGCTCAGCGTGAGGAGAAGCGCGCTGCCAAGAAGCCTCGCGCTAAGAAGGAGGATGTTGTGAAGATCGACAACCAGCCTGCTGCTACTACTCTCGGTGACATCGATGTTCTTGCTCAGCTCAAGGCTCAGATGGAGAAGGGGGAGTAAATTGAAGATTGAAAATTGAAAATTGAAGATTGAAAGATTGAAATATTGAAAAAGGCGATGCCGTTGAATATACGGCGTCGCCTTTTATTTTAATTTGGAATGTTTTTTTTGAATGAAGAATGAAGAATTCTTCATTTACTAAAAGGATAGTTGCGCGAGGCGCTGCTTGAGCTGGTCGGCTTGGGAACGACGGATGGCAAGGGTTATCTCGCAGGTGTTGTCGAAGGTTTGGGAGACTATGCGGGGCTGGAGGTCCTTGACAATACGCATGACGTCGTTCATCATGACATAGGTGAAGGTGTAGGTGATATGCTCTTCTATCAGACACTCTTCCTCAACGGCATCGTCGAGGGCAAGGGCGGCTGCCTCCTTATAGGCTACGATAAGGCCGCTGGTGCCGAGTTTTACTCCTCCGAAGTATCTTATCACCACCACAAGGACATTGGTGAGCTCACGGCTGTTTATTTGCCCGAGAATGGGTTTGCCGGCGGTGCTGCTGGGTTCGCCATCGTCGTTGGCACGGAAGTCGGTGCGCTCGTGTCCGAGCATGTATGCCCAACAGACATGGCGCGCGTCGAAGTATTTCTTGCGGTATTGCGCAACGAGCTCTTTCACATCATCGACTGTATCGACATGATGTGAAAAGGCGAGGAATTTACTACGCTTTTCGGTGTAGTATCCCTCGCCTACTCTCTCTCTACTTATTGTCTTATATGAATCCATTCTTCATTCTTCACTCTTCATTTTCTAAATGAGTTTGTGGATAACGAGTCCGGAACGGAGCTTGGGCTCAAACCATGTGGCCTTGGGGGGCATGATGTTGCCACTGTCGGCAATGTCCATTATCTGCTGCATAGACACAGGATAAAGGGCAAGGGCAAGGCGCATCTCGCCACTATCCACTCGACGCTTGAGTTCGCCTAAACCACGGAGTCCACCCACGAAGTCGATGCGGTTGCTGCCACGAAGATCCTTGATGCCGAGAAGGTCGTCGAGAATCAGGCGACTGGAGATATCGACGTCGAGAACGCCGATGGGGTCGCTGTCGTCGTAGGTGCCTTCCTTGGCCTTTAGGGAATACCAGTGCTTGTCGAGATAGAGCGAGAACTCGTGTATCTCCTGGGGCTTGTAGATATCTTCGCCCTTGTCCTCGACGATGAAGTTGCGGGTGAGCTTGCGAAGGAACTCTTCAGGCTCCATGCGGTTGAGGTCCTTCATCACGCGGTTGTAGTCGAGGATGGTGAGCTGGGATGCCTGGAAGCACACTGCCATAAAGTAGTTGTACTCCTCGTCGCCCTTGTGGTCCTTGTTGAGCTTGGCTTTCTCGGCTCCTACAAGAGCGGCGGCGGCTGAACGGTGGTGTCCGTCGGCAATATACATATTGGGCATCTTGGCAAACTCGTTGGTGATGGTCTCGATGTCCTTATCGTCGGAGATTACCCAGAACTTATGCCCAAAACCATCGATAGGGGCTATGAAGTCGTATTCGGGCTCGGTGGCGGCGTAGCGCATGATGAGGTCGTTGAGCACTTTGTTGTCGGGATAGGCGAAGAACACCGGTTCGATGTTGGCGTTGTTCACCCTGACGTGCTTCATACGGTCTTCTTCCTTGTCGCGGCGCGTGAGTTCGTGCTTCTTGATCTTGCCAGTCATATAGTCATCAACGTAGGCTCCGACAACAAGTCCATACTGTGTCTTGCCGTTCATTGTCTGGGCGTAGATATAGTAGTTTTCCTTGTCGTCCTGCAGGAGCCAGCCTTTGTCCAGGAACTTCTGGAAGTTCTCGGCGGCTTTCTCATAGACGCGCGGGTCGTACTCACTTGTTCCCTCGGGGAAGTCTATCTCGGGTTTGATGATATGATACAGGCTCATCTCATTGTCGCCTGCCTCGGCTCGGGCTTCTTCGGAGTTGAGCACGTCGTAAGGACGTGACTCAACTTTCTCCACCAGCTCCTTCGGAGGGCGAATACCCCTAAATGGTTTTACTTTTGCCATCCTAATTTCTAATTGACTTTAAACTTTGTGCATCCGTCCTTGAAGAAGGCGTTGATCTGACGGGCGGCGGCGATACCGGCATTGGTGTTGGCCTCGGCGGTCTGGGCGCCCATCTTCTTGGGGGTGCTGAAATAACGTCCCTCAAACTGTGCGAAATCAGCATCGGCATCGGGCTTGATGTCGGTGATGAACTTGAGGTCGGTGCGCTCAGCGAGGAGCTTGATGAGCTCGGGCTCGTTGATAACCTCCTTGCGGGCGGTGTTGACAAGAATACCACCCTTCTTCATCTGACCTACTGTGGCATAGTTGATGCTCTGCTTGGTCTCGGGGGTGGCGGGGATGTGAAGCGACACGACATCGCAGGTCTTGAACAGGTCGTCCTGTGAATCTACTGCCTTCACTCCGGCTGCCTCGATGGCTTCCTTGGGGCAGAAGGCGTCGTAGGCATATACCTCCATACCGAATCCGGCGGCGATACGGGCTACGTTGCGACCTACATTTCCGAAGGCGAGAATACCGAGTTTCTTGCCCTTGAGCTCTGTGCCTGCCTTGCCATTGTAGAAATTACGTACGGCGAAGACGAGCAGACCGAAAACGAGCTCTGCCACGGCATTGGCGTTCTGTCCGGGAGTGTTCTCTGCCACTACGTCGTGGGCTGTGGCTGCGGCGAGGTCGATGTTGTCATATCCGGCACCGGCGCGAACAACTATCTTCAACTGCTTGGCGGCGTCGAGCACTTCGGCATCTACCTTGTCGGAACGGATGATGAGTGCGTCGGCATCCTTCACTGCGTCGAGAAGCTGCTGCTTCTCTGTATATTTCTCAAGCAGGGCGAGGGTGTTGCCTGCTCCCTCGATCTCTGCCTTTATGCCCTCGACAGCTGCTGCTGCGAATGGCTTCTCTGTTGCTACTAATACTTTCATATTATTTATTAATTCTTACTCTCGAACTCCTTCATGCATGCTACGAGGGCATTGACGCCTTCGATGGTCTGGGCATTATAGCAGCTGGCACGGAAACCACCTACGCTGCGGTGACCCTTGATACCTACCATGCCACGCTCGGTGGCGAAGTCGAGGAAGGGCTTCTCAAGATCCTTGTACTCGTCGTTCATCACGAAGCAGATGTTCATCAGCGAACGGTCTTCTGCCTCTACTGTGCCGCGGAAGAGCTTGTTGCGGTCGATTTCACCATAAACGATGTCGGCACGCTCCTGAGCACGCTTTGCCATTGCCTCTACACCGCCGTTCTTCTTAATCCAACGGAGATTCTCGAGCATACAGTAGATGGGGACAACGGGAGGTGTGTTGAACATTGAACCCTTCTCAACGTGGGTGCGATAGTCGAGCATGGTGGGAATCTCGCGGGGAGCCTTGCCCAGGGCGTCGTTCTTGACGATGACGAAGGTGACTCCTGCCATAGAGAGGTTCTTCTGAGCACCACCATAGATGCAGTCGTACTTGCTCACGTCAACGGGACGACTCATAATGTCGGACGACATGTCGGCAATGATGGGCACGTTGACATCAAGATCCTTGCGGATTTCAGTACCGTAGATGGTGTTGTTGGTGGTGATGTGCAGATAGTCAACATCATCGGGGCATGTCCATCCCTTGGGAATGAATGTGTAGTTGGCATCGGCTGATGATGCCACCTCTACCACCTCGCCAAAGAGCTTTGCCTCCTTCATCGCCTTCTTTGCCCACACACCGGTATTGAGATAAGCGGCTTTCTTGATGAGGAAGTTATAGGGTACCATACAGAATTCAAGCGAGGCACCACCGCCGAGGAATAATACCGAATAACCCTCGGGCACCTGGAGGAGCTCCTTAACGAGAGCCTCTGCCTCATCTACGACGGGCTGGAAATTCTTGGCACGATGACTAATCTCCATCAGTGAGAGACCTGAATCCTGGAAGTCCAGACACTGCTTTGCGGTGTTTTCAATCACTTCGCGTGGAAGCATTGACGGACCTGCATTAAAGTTGTACTTCTTCATTTTTGATTGTCCTTTTTAAATGATTTATTTAATATTTCTATATTCTTTTATGCGCCCCCTATAGTTATTTTACAGAAAAGCGCTGCGAAGTTACACTTTTTTATCTAAATATGCAAACTTTTGAGCAAAAATGTCATCAAAAAAGGCAATTTATTGTCTATTTGATACATAAAGTTGGCAATTTTGCATATAAATACGTTTTTATTTCACTATTTCTACCACGGTCTTAACGCCTTTGATCTTCTCGCCCGCGGTGTTGGCGAGCACACGCGAGGCTTTGTCGGCAAGTACTGCCACATAGCAGTAGCGCTCCTTGACGTCGATGCGCCCGATGTCGGCGGAGGTGAGACCTCCTTTCTTGCACAGAAAACCGACGATGTCGCCCTTGCTCAACTTGTCTTTCTTGCCCTTGCCGATATAGAGCGTGAGCATCTTGGCGGGAGCGGGAGGAGGAAGGAGATCGGGAGACGGAAGGGCATAGACGCTCACGTCGCCCTCGACAAAATCGGGGATATGCTCCTCGGGACCGAGCACGAAGAAGGTGCGGCCTGTGGATTCCCAACGGGCTGTACGCCCTACCCTATGCACATATCCATCCTCGCCCTGGGGCAGATGGTAGTGGACGATGTTGTCGATGTCGGGGATGTCGAGTCCGCGAGAGGCAAGGTCGGTGCACACGAAGACATTCGACGAACCATTGCTGAAGCGATAGAGTGACGCCTCGCGCTCTTCCTGTGGCATGCCGCCATGGAAATGGCTCACGGCAAAGCCTTCGCGGCGCAGGTGGTCGGCGGTGCGCTCCACACTGTCGCGATAGTTGAGGAACACCACGGCACTGCCTCCCTCAAAGGAGCGAAGGAGAATGGAGAGGGCGGCGAGCTTGTCTTTTATCTCGCTGCGCACCTCATGGATGGTGACGCGGTGGGGCACTTGCTCACGGGCGTCGAGGCAATCGATACGCACTGCCTCATTGAGATGGACAAACGAGGGTATCTCGTCGGCATCGGTGGCTGAGAGAAGGATGCGGCGGCGCAGTCCGGGGAGTTTCTTAAGCAGGCGCGACATCTCGTCGTGGAAACCCATCTGAAGGCATTTGTCGAATTCGTCGATTACGACACACCTTATATTATATGGGTTGATGTTGCGCTTGTCGAGATGGTCGTTGAGACGGCCGGGTGTGCCGAAGACGACATGGGGCTGCACCTTGCGGATTACCTTGTGCTCATCCATGGCGGGGCGTCCGCCGTAGCAGCTCACTGACCTCACTCCGCATGACATGTCGCGGAGGACGGTGTCGGACTGCAGGGCGAGTTCCCTGCCGGGCACTATCACGAGCACTTGCACATCGCAGGAGGCGGTGTCTATACCGTGGGACACGGGCAGGAGATAGGCAAGGGTCTTGCCTGAACCTGTGGGCGACAGGACTACTACGTCGTTGTCGGTGCCGAGGATGGCGGCAGTTGTCTTCTGCTGCATCTCATTGAGATCGGTGATGCCTAATCTCGTCAATACTTTATCAATGTCTATCATAAGCTTCTTTTTTTGTCCACAGAAATCCGCGGATTTGCATTGTTCTTTTTCCACTGAGTTTTTTTGTCCACAGATTATCACAGATTTACACAGATTTTTTTATATCTAAAGATATTGTGATTATCACAGATTAAATCATAAATCATTAATCAATAATCAATAATCTTCCTAATCAGAGCCTTTGGCTCTTAATCTGTGCCAATCTGTGTTAATCTGTGGTCTGAAAAAACCATCTGTGGTCTGACTTCTTTTTGTCCACAGATTATCACAGATTTACACAGATTATTTTTTGGCACGGAAAGACACGGCTTGGCTTCAATCTTTCAATCTGTCAATCTTTCAATATAACTCAAACAATCCCGTGGGTGTCTTGCGCTTCAAGACTTCGAGGTCTAAGTCCTTGCCCACGATGATGCCATACCCACGAAGGATGGTCTCAATGGTTTTGCGGGCGAGCTCGGGATGATTGTTTTCCTCACTCAGATGGCAGAGCCACACATGCTTGAGACGCTCTGTCATGTTCTCGGCAAGGGCTATACCGCAAGCCTTGTTGCTCAAGTGACCTTTGGAGCCAGAGATCCTTAACTTAAGATGTATGGGATAAGGACCACTCTCTAGCATTTCTTCGTCGTAGTTGGCTTGTATCACAAGATAGTCAGCATTGGAGATATGTGGTTTTATCTCGTCGGTAATATACCCTACATCAGTGGCGATACAGAAGGTCACGCCTTGACATTCTATCTCGTAGCCCACATTGTCGGCACTGTCGTGGGGCACTCCGAAGGGAGTGACCTTAAACTCGCCCACCTCATAAGTTTCGCCCTTCTTAACCGCGCGCTTGAGGTCGGCACTCACCTTGCGCTGAACGCAATAATTGCGCTCGATGCCCTTGTGGACATCTGCAGTGGTATATACGGGGATGTTGAAATCGTGACTTATGCTGCCAACACATTTTACGTGGTCGGCATGGTCGTGGGTGATAAGTATGTTGTGCACCATGGACATATTGATGCCATAGTCGCGGAAATACTTCTTCATAGCGCGTATTCCCACTCCGGCATCAATCAACAGTCCGTCGGTGTCGGTAAAAAGGTAGTAGCTATTACCACTACTACCACTACCAAAAGATATAAATTTTAGCATTTCTTGTTTTATTTGGTGCAAAAGTAGCAAAAAATTCGCTTATTACCAAATTAATTGCAATACGTTTGCAAAGGTTTGTCGTTATTAAATAGAGTTTAACAATTATGAACACCCTTAGACCCTTAGAAGGGCAGACCGACGGCAAAATGGAAGGTGAGGTCGCGACTGAGTCGGGGGTGGATGATGGGATAGTGGGTGGAACCCTGGTCCTTATAGGCGGGATTGACTGCCTTCATACCGAAATCGAAACGAAGGATGAAGAAGTCGAAGTTGAGACGAAGACCCAATCCATAGGCCA
This sequence comes from Prevotella sp., assembly GCA_022771625.1. Taxonomy (GTDB): domain Bacteria; phylum Bacteroidota; class Bacteroidia; order Bacteroidales; family Bacteroidaceae; genus Prevotella. Next base: position 26,923 of record JALFCW010000020.1, on the reverse strand, counting down.
CCGCCATCTCCTTGAGGATATTGGAGAAGCGAAACTGTCCGCCTGGCTGGTCGGCATAGTTGCGCAATGTCCAGATGTTGCCCGCATCGACAAACAAGGCTCCGGTGAATTTCCAAAACAGTTGTGCCCTGTATTCGAGGTTGAGGTCGAGTTTCATGTCGCCAGTCTGGTTGATGAAGTCGATCTTACCGTCTTTGCCTGCAAAGCGTCCGGGACCGAGTCCTCTCACCGACCAGCCTCGCACACTGTTGGCTCCTCCCGAGAAATATCTCTTCTCGAAGGGCAGGATGGTGCTGTTGCCGTAGGGATAGGCAATGCCCAAACCGGCATGGAAGACGAGTTGGTTGTCATAGTCGAAACGGATATACTTGGTATATTCCATGTCGGCCTTGACGTATTGCGCGTAGGCGATGTCAAATATCTTGGTGTATCCGTCTTCCTTCTGTCCCACGCTAAACGAGTTGGCAAAGAGGTTGAGAAGATTGCCTGCTGTCTCGAATGCCATCTTGATGGCATGGGTGCCGTTGTTATATGCCCATCCCAGTCCGAACTTCATGATGAAGAGGTTCTCGTAGTTGTAGCGGAGGATGGCATTGCGATTGGTGTCATCTTCGAGATAGTCGTGGCGGAAGGTGTCGGATATCCAGGGCATGAAGACGTAGTTGAGGTCGAGCAGGTCTATCCAATAGCGATCGTGGTGGTTGGTGTAGTTCCACTTATACTTCCACGCCAGCGAGAGCACACGACGATGATATTCGGGACGGTTCTGAAGGTCGTACATCAGCGACAGCTCGGAAGAGGACTGGGTGCTCTTGATAAAAGGCATGGCGATGAACGGGGCGATGAAGCGCGGGAACTGCAGTTTGGCCTCGACACTATATTCGAGGAAATCCTCATTGCTATAGCCCTCAAGTCCCTTGATATTCTCGTAGGCGCCACGCAGTTCGAGACTGAGCAACTCGCTGCCCTTGAAGACGTTGCGGTGCTGATAGGTGAGCGATGCCGCAGCTCCCAAGTCGCCGGCGGTGTTAGTGCCTTCGGGTTGGAAACTGATGGAGTGTGGCTTGTTGACGGTGAGTTGGATATTGCAGTCGAGAGCCTTCGACGCTTCATCCTCTGCAAAGGAGATGTTGGTGTATTTCACTGCCTGGAGTCGCCCAAAACGGTTGTATGTCGTCTGAAGGTCCTTAGCGGAATAGGGTTGTCCGATGGTGACGAAAGTGTTGTTGCGCAATACCGACGCACGCAGAGGTATCCGCCCGTCGTCGGGGTCGCCGCTCAGATAATTCACATTCCTCACGATATACACAGGATGAGCCCCGACACTGTCCCTGCTGATGGGATAGGGATGGAGCACAAGGGTGAGATTGACCTTGGGCACTCCCGCAACGGTGTCGGCACGGAAGGTGATAAAGTCCTTGTTGAAGCGATAGTATCCACGATTGACAAGATATTCGGTGATGCGCTTGCGCTCACCGTCGAGATTGGACACGTCGAAACGCCCACCGGGCCTGAGCGTGCCGGTGCCGAGGAGGCGACCCTTGCGCAGAACACTGTCAATGGCAGCGTCGTGGATCTCATAATCCACCGAACTGACGGTATATGCCACACCGGGATGGAGCACGTAGGTGGCATTCACCACCTTATGGTGCTTGCGGGTGAGATACATATCCACAGTGCCCGAAAGATAGCCCTCATTGCGGAGCAGGGCGGCGAGGTCGTTGCACGACTGGCGCGCCTTGAGCGTGTCGAAGATGACTGGGGGCTCGCCCATCGACTGGAGGGTGCGGTTGAGCCATTTGGTGGTGTCGCGACCTGCAAGCGAGTAGATGCCGAGAGGCACCTTGATGGCAGAAAACCAACGCTGGTTTCCTCTCTGACTCACATAGGACTTGTATTTAGCAATGTTGACATCGGGATATCCCTCGTCCTTTTTCACATCTACCTTATTGAGCAGATTATCCCCGTCGGAAACGAATTTCGTACCCGAACAGGAGGCGAGCAATATACCCGCCAATATCATATATATGTATCTTTTAATGCACATTATTCCAATTTCGTTTGCAAAGTTAAAACTTTATTTGTAACTTTGTGGCAAAATTGCGAACTAATTATATATTTTTACGAAAAATGATTGGAAAAAACACTATAAAATGGGTTCATTCGCTTGAGATGAAGAAAAACCGCAAGCGTGAAGGCTTGTTTGTGGCGGAAGGACCGAAGGTGGTGGGCGACCTGATGTCGAGATTCAGACTGCACACCGTGTTTGCCACTGAGGAATGGAACGGCGACGGAAAATTGGGCGCGGAAGTGAGAAGGCATACTGTGGATGACGACGAACTGCGAAGACTGAGTTTTCTGCAACATCCGCAACAGGTGGTTGCTGTGTTCGAGATGAACAACGAGGATGAGGTGAAGGTGGACAAGGACAGGCTCACCATCATGCTCGACGGGGTGCAAGACCCTGGCAACCTCGGCACGATAATAAGGATAGCCGACTGGTTTGGCATCGACTCGATAATCTGCTCGCCCGACACTGCCGACGCATATAACCCGAAGGTGGTGCAGGCTACAATGGGCAGTCTGGGAAGGGTGAGAGTGACGTATTCACAACTCCCTCCCCTACTCTCGTCGATAAATGGGGAGATGCCAATATACGGAACGCTGCTCGACGGCAAGGACATATATCAGACGGAACTCACACGGCGAGGGATAATCATCATGGGCAACGAGGGAAACGGTATCAGCGAGGAGGTGAGGAAGATGGTGACGCACCCCATACTCATACCGAGATTCAGACAGGGGGAGAGCGCCGAAAGCCTCAATGTGGCTGTTGCCACTGCCATCACTTGTTCGGAGTTCTGCCGTAGATAATGCAGGTGGTGATGAAATAGAACAGTGCCTGAACCCATAACGCCACGATATTGGGCATTATCTCGCGGGCGGTGGCACCCATCTCGCTGAGACGCACAAATCCCTGAATGCCGAAGGTGGAGGGGAAAAGCCACGACACCGACTGCCACCACCAAGAGATATTGGGTTGGGGCCACGACAGTCCGGAGATGAACATCAGGGGCACGGAGGCGAACACAACGACAAGGATAACATTTTCACGGCATCTCACCACACTCGTCACTGTCATCGCGAAGAATATGCAGGCAATGATGAAAGGCACAAGCAACTGCACCATATCCCACGGACGGGCTATCTGAACAAAACTGAAGAGAAGGGGCACGACGCAGGTGAGATAGGCCGAGACAACGGCATATATCATGAAATATACCACCGACTTGCCCAAGACCACTTTGAGGAAGGTGTCGGAGGGAGAGAGCGGTGTCCATAGGCGATGTTGCCCGTTGCGCTCGCGCTGGGTGCCGGTAATCATTCCTATGCCAAGGGCAAGGGTCTGCTGGATAATCAGCATGAGTACGGCGGGAAGGATAAACGTGCCATAGCCCTGGGCGGGATTGAATATGGAAACCTCGGCAAAGGGTTCGCCCTTCGACTTCATCTGCACGTCGGCGTTCATGTCGCTCGTCACTGACATTGCCGTGATATAGATGGCCTTATATGCCAATAGCAGACTCATATCGCAATACACACTCACCGTGGCTTGTTGGCGACGATTCAACCTATGGTCGAAATCCGATGGGATATATATGATACCGAAGGCTTCCTGCTTTGCCATTGCCTCGCGGGCATCGTCGATATTGTCGGCATAACCGATGACACTGACATCGGGCGAGGCATCCATCTTCCTTGCCAGAGTGCGGCTCAAGGTCGAATGACTTTCATCCACAACTACCACGGGCACATCCCTCACCGTCTCATTGTTGTATATCCAAGAATATAACAATGGATAGACCAATGGCACGAGGATGAAGAAGATAAGTACTCCCTCATCCTTAAAAACAGTCCGTAATTCGTGAAAAATATATCTCATCTCTAATTGACTTCGTCGAACTTCGTTTTCTAATCCATATACTTAAACGTCATCATCGCCTTCTTCAGTCGGCCCATGAGCGGGAGAGGTAATAAGGCGAACGCTATCAGGCACACGATATTAACCCAACAATAGGTAAGCGAATAGCCCGAGAATATCGATGTCTGATAAACCACAAAATAATGGCGCAAGGGGAAGAGCCACGCGAGGGTCTCAAGGGCGGGATCCATTGCCATCACGGGGAACGCAGTGCCCACCATCGAGAAACTCAACACCGCCCACAACGAGCATAGACTCATCGACATGCGCATGGAGGGGAGCAACGAGAACATAAAGATACCAAATCCCTCGGCTGCCAATACCGACAGGAATCCAAGTAAGAAGATTACCATCCAACTGCCTTCATGCGGAAATCCCATCACTCCATATATATAAATAAGGTAGGCTGACATCATCAGCATACTCAATAGCATCTGCGGCAACATCTTTCCCATAAGGGCCACCCAGATATTTCCTCCTGCCATCTTGAGCCACTCATGAGAGCGCTCATATTTCAGTTCGCAACCTATGGAATAGGCTGTAAAGATAAAGATGAAGAGGAACATTACGCCCGGAACGAGCATCGGCGAGAGATAGGCATTGTAGTCGGTGTGGGGATTGCCTATGCGATGCAGTTCCACCTTTATAGGTTGCAGCAATGGCATAATCTGACTCTCCGGCACTCCCATAGCCTGTAGTTTGGCTTGCGCCACTCCCGCATATCCGAGTGTGGCGATGGTCTTGAGGTCGCTCATAAGCAGCGAACCGGCTGAGAGGAACGACATGGTGTAATAAAAGGATATGCCCGGTTGGCGTCCTGAAATCATGTTGGATGCGCAATCGCGCGGGAAATATATAAAGGCATATATCTCACCACGCTGCATGGCCTCGCGGGCGGCAGACACATCGGTATAGCGTGCTTTAACATGAGTGTTTTGGAATGCGTCGAGAGAGCGCACCACCTTGCGCGACATCGACGAATTATCGAGATCGACAACACCCACGGGCATATCCGCTGGTTGTCCCGCCCCCATCAGTGTGGTGAAGAATATCATCACCAGCATGGGGAACACCACCAGGCATGCCACATACAACCCATTATGGCGCATAAATCCCAATTCGCGCTTAATAATCTCCCACATCCCTAATTGACTTCGTCGAACTTCGTTTCCTAATTCCTAATGATCACGCTCATTCCCGGACGGAGTCCCTCGAGCTTTTCCACAGGGCGGGCCTTCACCTCGAATGTTTTGAGGTCATACTGACCGCTTGCTTTTGTGGCCTTCCATGTGGCATAACTGCCTTGGTCCTTCAAGTAATATACCTTGAAATCGAGATCCTTGTTGAATGCCGGCACGAAGGTGTGGATAGTCTTGCCCACTGTCATGTCGCCAAGTTGGTCCTCACGCACATTGAATGTAGCCCATAGGTCATTCATCACCGAGATAGTCATTATCGGACTGCCTGTGCCAACGAGTTCGCCCACTTCGGGGTATATCTCGCCCACCTCACCGTCGTGTGTTGCCACCTGCACCATCTCGTGAACATAGGAGTTTACCTCTGCCACTGCACCCTTAGCTCTCGCCACTTGGGCTGCGGCAGCCAGTTTCTCCTCGCGTCGGGCTCCATTGCGCGCCATGTCATACTGGCTCTGGGCAGCTTTCACCTGTGCCTCCATCGCCTTATAGTTGGCATAAGCCTCATCGCGTTTCTGCTCGCTCATCACTCCCTCGTCGAAGAGGCGCTGCACACGATTATATGATTTCTCGGCAATCTCAAGCCCTGCCTTTGCTTGCTGCAGCACCTCGAAGGCACCGCGAATCTGCTCCTGGCGCGCTCCAGCCTGAGCCATTTGGTCCATTGCCGAGGCTGCATTCTGGGCACTCTCTGCCTGAGCCTGCTTAGCCTTCACGTCGGGAGCATCGATAATCACCAGCGTGTCGCCAGCCTTTACATAGTCGCCCTCCTTCACTCTTATCTCGAGGATGCGTCCAGGCACCTTGCTCGACACACGGTATTCATTCACTTCCACTTGTCCTTGTATCACTTCCTCCTTCGGACCCAAGGTGAGATAACCGATAAGTCCGACGATAACCACCACTGCCGTAAAAGCAGCAGCAGCCAACAGGATATTTTTATGTTGTGCTTTTTCTGACATAATCTTTATTCATGTAATGTGCCAAGCGCCTTCTGCAAGTTCACCTGACTCAGTTTGACATCTATTTCCGCATCTATCTTCTGGGATTGAGCCTGAAGCCATGCCGTCTGCGCCTCCATCACGTCGGTTGACTGCATCACGCCCTCACGGAATCCCAAGTTGGCGCATCGCAGATTCTCCTCGGCACGAGCTGTGCTTGCAGTGGCAAGGCGCAGTTTCTTGGAGGCTTCGCTCACCTTGAAGTTGCACTGGTTGACTTGCAGATCGACTTTCTCGCGCACGTCGTTCAGTTCGAGAGAGGCTATGGCAACCTGATTCTTGGCTGCCCTCACCTTATAGGTGACATCGTTCCAATTCCATACGGGAACAGTAACCATAACACCGATATTCCATACACCGGCAAAACTGCGACTGAAACCGTTATATACATTAGGATTGGTGGCAGAATATCCACCTGTCAGCATCACCTTGGGCATATATCCCGACTTGGCTACATTGACAGCCTGCTTACTGATATCCACCACATTCTGCAGCATCTTTAGTTCGGGACGATTGTCGCCTGCAGTTTGCTCCTGACTCTCGATATCGGCTTCCACAGCCTCAACCCCTGTAGCCAGTTGATCATTGTCCTCGTCGGCAAGGGTGATATCCTTGTTGACATCAAGACCACACAGTTGGCACAACAGCATCTTTGCCAATGCCAATCCGTCATCTACCTGTGTGAGTGTCATCTCAGCCTCGTTCACCTTTACGCTCACCTTCAGTCCGTCGGCACGAGTCGCCACACCCTCGCGAATCATCTTACCGACATCTCCTTCGAGCTTCTTTACAAGGTTGAGATAGCTCTCAGCCAATCTTTTCTTATGCTTGAGCGACACCACTGTCCAATAGGCATTATCTATGCTATAGAGCGTGGCCTGGGTGGTGGCGTCGGCTTGGTTGGCTGCCATGTCTTCTCCCAAATCAGCCATCTTGTTCATGGCGATGATACTTCCTCCCATGAATATGGGTTGGGTGAGCATCAGGGATGCAGCAAACATATTTCGCGAGTCGGTGTGGAAAGCATCTACAATACCTGCCCCCACTCCATTGAGCATACCCGCAAGAACATCGGTATTAGGAAGTCCCATTTGGGCAAACACCGGTCCGGCGGCGGTACCCATATTGCCGAGCGTCTGTTTCTGCTCGTCGCTGAGTATCGACACCTGCTTGCTCGTATATATATACCCTCCCGAGGCATTTATCTGAGGCAGATATTTGGTTCTTGCCGACTTCCTCATATTGCGCGCCATATCGCGCTTGACACGAGCCACACCCATCTGCCTGTTGTTGCGCAGTGCCATAGAGCGGCAACTGTCCAACGACAGGACATCCTGGGCTCCGGCATCAAGCGCACTTGATATTCCGCCCAATAATAATATAAAAGAAAAAAGTCCTTTCATACTTAATACTTAATACTTAATTCCTAATTTCTCATTTCTCAAACGTAATCCTTCGGCTTCCGATCATGTGCCCGTCGGCGAAGATGCTGACAACATACGTTCCAGCCTCATAGGCCTGATTGGCATTGTTATAATAGAGTGACAAAGAGAGAGCCTCTCCGGTATATTCCACCTGCTTACTCATAGTAGAGCGCAGAGTGCGGTTCTCGTAGGTAAAGGATGCTCCATCCTCGATAGCCTCTCCGTTGGGCTTGGTGACACGCACATAGAAGGTGCGCATACCATTGGACGCCGTGACATTCTTTGCCACAGTGAAATCCACACGAAAACTCTTGCAGTCCTTCATCCTCTTCAATTTCTTTCCGCCCTTCTTAAACGGAGTCATATTGATGCCAGTAGCATCCAACTGGGCTGCTATTGCCACCTTCTCCGACAAACTGGCCTTCTCGGAGCTCAAGCCTTCTATTTGCCTTGTTGCCTCGGCATACTGACCCTTCATTCGAGTGTTCTCGGCGGTAAGGTTTTCGTTGATTCTGTTGAGCGAGTCAATCTGCATGACATACGACCTTAGCACAGCCCTCATCGTGGCGAGCTCCTTCTTCAGACGCGCAATCTCCCTGGCGTCGCTGCTCTTCACGCGCTTGAGTTCCTCCAACAGCTGTTGGGTCTTCATCTGTTCCTGAGTGAGCTGGGCGACGATGGAGTCGTTGTTGATCTGAGTCTTCATCTCGCTATATTGGCGTGCAAACTGCTCGTACTCGTTTTCCATCTCCTTTTTGTCGAGTTCGGCAAGTTCTTGCATTTCCTTATTAGCCTGCTTTTGCTGGGTCAGACTGAAAAACAGATATCCAGCTCCTACAACAAGCAATGCGATTACTACCAAAAGTGCATAAGTCAATTTCTTGTTCATCTCTTTACCCTAAATAAATATAACTTAAAAAATTAAATATGTATAATTCGATTGCAAAATTACGGAATTTCGTTGAAATCTCAAAGAAATAACGAACGAGATTTTCCACTGAGCCTCATTTTTAGGGAATATTATGGAAAAAAGGAACAATTTTATAATTAAAAAATCAAAAAAAACAAATATTATCTTTGTATTTCATTTTTTTTTATTAGATTTGCAGCATGAAACAATTATACCGAATATATGACCTATATGCCGACGGTTTCAGAAATATGAAAATCGGACGCACGCTATGGACGATAATCATCATCAAACTGATTATCATCTTTGCTGTGCTAAAGGTGTTTTTCTTCCCCGATTTCCTGTCGGAGCATGCACCCAATGGCGACAAGGCGGAATTTGTGGCGGGGGAAATCTTAGGAGATTGAAGATTGAAAATTGAAGATTGAAAATTGAAGATTGAAAATTTAAATAAAACATAAATAGCATGACTGAAACATTTCTAAACATCGACGCATCAGCGATAGACTGGGCAAGGGCGCAATTTGCTCTCACTGCCATCTATCACTGGCTCTTTGTCCCACTCACACTGGGACTCGCCCTCATCATGGGCATTATCGAGACTTGCTGGTATCGCACTGGCAAAGAATTTTGGAAAGAGGCTGCACAGTTCTGGCAGAAACTCTTCGGTATTAACTTCGCAATGGGTGTTGCCACGGGTATCATACTCGAGTTTGAGTTTGGCACCAACTGGAGCAACTACTCGTGGTTTGTGGGCGACATCTTCGGTGCACCACTCGCCATCGAGGGTATTGTGGCATTCTTTATGGAATCCACCTTTGTAGCGGTGATGTTCTTCGGATGGAAGAAGGTGTCGCGAGGATTCCATCTCGCCGCAACATGGCTCACCGGTATCGGTGCCACTTTCTCGGCATGGTGGATTCTTGTTGCCAACTCATGGATGCAATATCCAGTGGGCTGCACATTCAATCCCGACACCATGCGCAATGAGATGGCGTCTTTTGCCGAAGTGGCTCTTTCTCCATTTGCCATCGACAAGTTCTGCCACACTGTAATCTCGTCGTGGATTATTGGTGCCATCTTCGTCCTTGCCGTAAGCTGCTGGTATCTGCTCAAGAAGCGACACATCGAATTGGCAACAAAGAGCATAAAAATCGGTTCGACGGTAGGTCTTGTAGCCTCTCTGCTCGCACTCCACACCGGCGACCACTCTGCCTATATGGTGGCACAGGTGCAACCGATGAAACTTGCTGCAATGGAGGCTCTGTATGACGGAGGGGAGAAGCAGGGGCTCACCGCCATCGCCCTGATAAATCCTTTCGAGCAGCCCGACTATGCCTCCCACGAGGAAGCGTCACTGAAGATCGAGATACCCTATGCACTCTCCTTCCTCGCCACACGCGACATCAACGGATATGTGCCGGGAGTGAACGACTTGCTAAAGGATAGCGACGAGAAGATAAGAAGAGGACGTATCGCCATCACGGCTCTCAAGGAATACCGCCAGAAGGAGGTGACACCCGAGAGAAAGGCGCAACTCTTAAAGGACATACAGGAGAACATGCCATACTTCGGATATGGATATATCAAGGACAAGGCCGACCTCGTTCCCTACATCCCACTTTGCTTCTATGCATTCCGCGTGATGGTGGGCCTCGGTTCGCTCTTCCTCTTGTTCTTCGCCGTGATGACATTCATCTCATGGCGCAAGGATATCACAAGTTCCAAACTTCGCCTGCTTCACATTGCGGCGATTGCCCTATTGCCATTGGGATATATATGCAGCGAGTCGGGATGGCTCGTAGCTGAATTCGGACGCCAACCGTGGGCTATCCAGGACATGATGCCTACATGGGTGGGGGTCAGCAACATCGGCAGCTCTAGTATTATGCTCACCTTCTTTATATTCCTCGCACTCTTCACCACCCTGCTGGCTGTGGAGATCAGCATACTTATAAAAGCTATCAAACAGGGACCGGAGGAGAAAAATTAAAGGATTAAAGATTATTTCAAAATTATAATTTTTGGCAAGTATGGATTATACTATATTACAACAATATTGGTGGTTCCTCGTATCACTTCTTGGAGCCCTGCTGGTTTTCCTGCTCTTCGTACAGGGAGCCAACTCACTGGTCTTCTCACTCGGCAGCAATGAGGAGGAGCGACGCCTTATCGTCAACAGTACAGGTCGTAAGTGGGAATTCACATTCACCACATTGGTAACATTCGGCGGAGCCTTCTTCGCCTCCTTCCCATTGTTCTACAGTACCAGTTTCGGAGGTGCCTATTGGCTTTGGATGCTTATCCTGTTTAGCTTCGTGCTTCAGGCTGTGAGCTATGAGTTTCAGAACAAGCTCGGCAACCTGCTTGGCACGCGTACCTTCCAGTGGTTTCTCGTAGCCAACGGAATCATTGGTCCATTGCTCCTCGGAGGTGCCGTGGCAACATTCTTCAACGGAAGCAACTTCGTTGTTGCAAAGGACAATCTCGTGGATGGATTTGAATCTCCCGTAATCAGCAGTTGGGCTAATACGTCCCACGGACTCGACGCCCTACTCGACCCATGGAATCTCGTTCTCGGTTTTGCAGTATTCTTCCTCGCACGCATCCTCGGAATATTATATGTGATGAACAATGTGAACGACGAGAATATCCGCTCTCGCGGCAGTGTGCGCCTTATAGGCTGCGCCGTACCCTTCGTAGCGCTCTTCGTGGCATTCCTCGTGCGCACCCTCTTAAAGGATGGTTATGCCTACGAACCCACAACTGGTGTTATCATGATGGAGCCGTATAAGTATCTGCACAACTTCATCGACATGTGGTATCTTGCAGTCCTGCTTCTTGCCGGAGTGGTTCTTGTGCTCTACGGCATCATCCGCACCATCATCAGCAAGACATATATCGGTGGTATATGGCCCGTGGGTATAGGCACTGTCCTTACCGTTCTCGCCCTTCTTCTGAGTGCAGGATGGAACAATACCGCCTACTATCCCTCGAATGCCGACTTGCAGAGCTCGCTCACTATTGCCAACAGTTGCAGCAGCTATTTCACTCTCAGCACAATGGCAGTGGTAAGTGTCCTCATCCCATTCGTTCTCGCCTACATCGTATATGCATGGTATAGCATAGACAAGAAGAAATTAGATAAACAAGAAATAGCAACAGATGAGTCCTATTGAAATCCGTAATGAAAAGGCAGCGGGCAAGGTAATCAAAAACCTTGCCCGCCGCAACATTGAGGCATGTTATTGCCCGACAGCCCATGAGGCTGTAGAAAAATTGCTTGAGATGATTCCTGCCGGTAGCAGTGTGACATGGGGTGGTTCGATGTCTATACGCGACATTGACATTCCCGCAGCACTTGCCAATGCTGGCAAATATAAGGTATATGACCGTGACAAGGCACCCGACCGTGCTGCTGCCACAGAGATTTATCTAAAGGCATTCTCGTGCGACTATTATCTCAGTAGTGCAAATGCAATCACCGAGGACGGTGTGATAGTAAATATCGACGGCACAGGCAATCGTGTGGCTGCTATCACCTTCGGCCCCCGCAACGTCATCTTTGTCATTGGTATGAACAAACTCACCCAGAACGTGGATGCCGCCTTGGCACGAGCCCGCTCACTTGCAGCTCCAGTAAATACTGCACGCTTTGACATCCAAACACCTTGCAAACTCGATGGTGTATGCCACAACTGCCTCTCCGACGATTGTATATGCAACTACATACACTACCTCCGCCATTCGCCTAAAGGCAAGCACAAGGTGATTCTCGTGGGTGAAAGTCTAGGATATTGAATATCAGAGCAGTTACGATAAAGCCTCGGCATTTTGCCGAGGCTTATTGTTTGTTTAGCAATCCAATACCTTATATTTGGATTGTTGCGACTTATATTCTGGAACAATTTCCTTCATCTTTCTCACTATTGCCATATCATCGAAGGTGTAGGAGATCTTCAAGAGTTCTTCCTCGTTCTGCTTGGCCAGTTCATAAGGATACTTCCTCACCTTAGCTATCTTGATCTTAGGATGGATGGTGGGGACAGTAGCCTCGGCATCATTGAGCACCTCCTCATACAATTTCTCACCATCGCGCAATCCCACGTATTTGATGTCAACCCCCTGAACACCCGAAAGGGCAATCATACGCTTCGCCAAATCAGCAATTCTCACTGGTTTGCCCATGTCAAAGACGAAAATCTCGCCACCCTTGCCCATCGTACCAGCCTCAAGCACCAACTTGCAAGCCTCGGGGATGAGCATAAAGAATCTGATAATGTCGGGATGAGTAACAGTCACCGGTCCGCCCATTGCTATCTGCTTACGGAACAAAGGAATCACCGAACCATTTGAACCAAGGACATTGCCAAAGCGGGTGGTTACAAACTGGGTTATACCTGGAATCTCGCCATCAACGATTGCCTTGTTGAGCGACTGGCAATAAATCTCACAGATGCGCTTGGAACAACCCATGACATTCGTAGGGTTCACTGCCTTGTCGGTAGATATCATGACAAATTTCTTGGCACTGTATTTCACTGCCATATCTGCTATCACGCGCGTTCCATATATATTATTCTGCACTGCCTCAGCGGGATTGTCCTCCATCATTGGCACATGCTTATAGGCTGCGGCATGGAACACATAGTCGGGACGATGCATACGGAAGACGCACTCCATACGCTCGGCATTAGTGATGCTTGCCACTATTGTCTCGCAATCAATATACGGATAATTCTTCTTCATGTAGAGACGCACGTCGTGCATGGGTGTTTCGGCCTGGTCGATGAGCACCAATCGTTCTGGTTTGAACAATGCAATCTGCTTAACCATTTCAGAACCTATCGACCCAGCGGCTCCTGTTATGAGTATGACCTTATTCTCCAACAGACGACCTATGGCTTCCATATCCACCTCAATCTTGTCGCGAGGCAGCAAATCCTCAATATCCACCTCCCTCATCTGCAGGTGAAGCATCTTGCTTTTGCCGTCCCATTTCTGAGCCGCGGGCATCATCATAATCTTTATGCCTGCCTGCGACAGACTGTCAACCAATTCCTGATTCTCGCGGAATGCCTCGGAGCGCAACGGACTAACAAACAAGGTGCGAACACCTTTCCTCAACATATTTTTTATTAGTGTGCGATCCAAATAATAGACATTGCAACCCAACAAGAACTTACCCGTCATGTTCTCGTCGTCGGTGACGAATCCTTTTACCACATAACGTGAGGGATGCTCGTTGCGTATGGATTTTGCAAGACTGATACCGCCCTCCTTCACACCATAAATAAACACAGGTACAGCTTCTTCAAGTACGAAGGTAAAGTCATATACATACTTAACGAAAATTCTCAGTGCACACATTATAACCGCTGCCAATCCGCATGCCACAAGCTGAGTTCGGACGGTTATTTCCATAAAATTCTTGTCTTCAACAAATGACATCCAGATGTTGTTGAGCAAGAATCCCAAAACAAGCGCACCACCACATCTTATAAGATCCACGAACGATGAATAGCGAACAATTCCCGAATAAGTGTGGAACACCTTCATTGACACTGCCATAAGAGGCAAGCAACATACAAATGACAACAAATAGTTCCAAAAGTGATGAACAAACATATCACCACCCATCACTAGATAAACAGCCAACATTCCTGCTAATACAATATTCAGGCTGTCTATCATCAAGATACCCCAATAAGGCATTGCCCCATGAGAGAAATACCAATTGGTTACCTTATTCACTATTGTTATTTCCTTTATCTTCTTCACTATCATTTAATTTATCGTGGTTGCTAATAAAAGATGGAATACATCCCGTTTTCGGGTGCAAAATTAAACAAAAAACTTTGTATCTGCAATATTTTTTATAAAAAAACATTAAATGAACCAATATTGTATCAAATATTCTGTATTTTGTCTTATTTTGCCCTATCTTGGTTATAAGTTTCCTCTTTCCTTGTCGAGATAGTACTTGTAGGTTCCAACGGTAAGTTCGTCACATGCAGCCTCATCGCATACAACGATAGCTTTCGGGTGCATCTGTAGCATTGATGCCGTCCACTTGTGCGAGATGTCTCCGTCGATGATGTGCTTCAAGGCACGAGCCTTGTGATGCCCGTTGCATACAAGCAGCACTTCCTTTGCTGCCATCACTGTTCCAATACCAACCGTCAGGGCTTGTGTTGGCACCTGACTGAGGTCGCCGTCGAAGAATCTGCTATTGGCAATAATGGTATCTGTTGTCAATGTCTTGATACGTGTCTTTGAAGTAAGCGACGATCCCGGCTCGTTGAATGCCAAATGTCCGTCGGGTCCTACCCCACCCATAAAAAGGTCGATACCACCAGCTTCCTCTATTGCCTTCTCGTAGTCTTCACACTCCTTCAATAGGTCGGGAGCATTACCATTGAGGATATGCACATTCTCTTTCTTGATGTTAATATGCGAGAAAAAGTTGGTCCACATAAAAGAGTGATATGACTCAGGATGATTTTCGGGGATATGCACATACTCGTCCATATTAAACGTTATGACATTCTCAAACGACAACTCTCCGGCTTCATACTTCTTTATCAGTTCCTTATAAAGCCCCAATGGTGATGAACCTGTGGGACAACCTAATTTAAAAGGCTTTTCTGCCGTTGGCTTTGCCTCTACAATTCGTTTTGCTACATAGTCTGCAGCCCATTTCGACATCTTGTCGTAATCCTTTTCTATTATTACTCTCATAATCTTGGTTGTTTTTATGTAATTATTCTGCAAAATTAATATAAAAAATGGAAAAATGCAAGTTTTTTTGCATTTTTCCATTGATATTTAATATTATTTATGGTTTCTATTTGATGATTGACTCCAGAGGCATGGCAAGGGCCGACTTGAAGGTGTCAATGCGCTGTTGCCATTCTGCCTGAGTGCGACAGTCATATTTGCTCCACGCCGAACCGAAATAATATGTGAACTTCTCGCCTGGCTGCACACCTTTCTTAATACCAAGAGCATGACCTGCATTGCCACGCACTGGATTCTGATACATCACCTTGCGAGTTACGTCAACACCATCGGGGAAGATGGCAGCAACATATATCTGGAAATTCTGATTCTTGGGATTGTCGGTGGGGTCGGCATATTGCACAAAGTCCTTGCCGAGAACAACACTCTCGGTGTCCTCCGTATGGATTACTACTCCTGAAGCAACATCCACGGGAGCGCTTATACCATCATACCACACCGTCATCTTATTGAAATTGCTGCCCTTGTCGAGCGACAGAATGCGGTGTTCGCCATTTGCGCCATAATCCAAACGGACGGCAAAACGGAGTGGACCATTGTCAAGTATCTCGTAGGATGTCCAGCAATATGGGAAACGGATGTTCTCACCCTCGATGATGGCGGGAGTGCCGCAACCTAGTGTTGGTCCCACCTTATAGCAATCAAGACCATAACCACGGTCTATATGATAACTGAGTTTGTTAACCAGTTCATTATAATAACGACTTTCCACCACAAGGTCTGGGGTGTTCTTTACCCACACGTCATTACCGAAAGCATCCTCACCGGAGCGCTGCAGAGCAGGACCATAGCAACGATATGCACCTCGATCGTTCTCCCATGCAATGTCGTCCACACGCTCTGGATACATTCGTCCGTAGCAGGTGTTTACGTATACCTTGGGGAGTGCGGTGGCGATGGTGAGAGTGGCAGTGGAACCAGGAGCTACAGCCACATCCACGAGTATCTTTCCGTCGTGGGTCAACTGGGATGGTATCTCATTGCCAATGGCATTCTTCACCACAAACTGGCGTCCTCCACTGATGCCGAGACGCTTGAAGATGTCGGCGGCACAGAGTTCCACAACCTGCTGGCGCTGAACACCCGAGGGATTCTTCACCTCCACAGTCAACGAGCGGGGTGCCACGAGGGTTGAGTCGTCATATCTCACTTTCTCACATGCAGCCAGTATTGTGGCGGAAGAGTTGTCACGCTGGCTCCATAACTGCTCGATGGTGGCTGCATACTTTGCCTTGTCGAGCAATCCCCTGTTTACTGTCCACAGAAGTGGATAGAGCGATGGAGCGGCAGTCACTTCGCCCTTCAATTTCTCTGCTATGTCTCCATACTGCGGTGCTTCGGAAGGCAGTGCATCGAGTGTACGCGCGAGTGTGAAGGCGTCTGCCTGTGTGTATGCTCCCGCAATGAGGTCGAGATACTTTTTGCAACGTGTCACCTTATACAGTTTGGCAAGCACTGGCAACGACTGGATATTGTCGGCGCGCAACAACGACGCAATCTTATACGAATCCGGATTGAGTTCGTAGAGGTCGAGATAAGCCTCCATCGCCCCATTCCACTTGTTATGTCGCGCCCATTTGTCGCAATACTCAAGGTAGCGGGCATTACCGGTGAGTCGGTATGCCTCCATATTTGCAGAGAAATATGCAGCCTCTTCAGAGCCTGTTCCCACCTCAGGCGAGTGGGATGCCTGATACTCGTCATTCATCTTCCCCACAACCTCGATTGCAGAGACTTTTTTCACAATTTGTTTTTTCTTGGCCTTGGCTGCCGACACCGTCAATGGCATCATCATCAGCGCAATGGCAACAGTAGCTAATGTTTTCATTTCGTTTGTTTTATAGGATTATTTTAATTCTGTATTAAACCAGTTGATTATCTGACGGAAAAGGTGATTTGTGGTATTACCGCCCGAGATACCGTGATTGCGGTTGGTATATACAAGTTGGCGGAAATCCTTGTCGGCCTGAACGAGTGCCTCCACATATTCGGCAGAGTTCTGGAAGTGCACATTATCGTCGGCAAGTCCGTGGCAGATAAGCAGTGCGCCATGCAGTTTCGGTGCACGGGCTATCGGGTTCACCTCGTCATATCCCGAAGCGTTTTCCTTGGGCGTGCGCATGAAGCGCTCGGTATAGACGGTGTCGTAATAGCGCCAGCATGTGGGAGGAGCAACGGCTACTCCAGCCTTGAACACAGGGCGACCTTCCGACATCGACATGAGGGTGTTCCATCCACCGTAGCTCCATCCCCATATTCCGATACGGTCCTTATCCACATACGACTGTTTTCCAAGCCACAAGGCTGTCTCTACCTGGTCGGCCGACTCCTTCTCGCCGAGGCGCAGATAGGTGCACTTCTCAAAGTCGGCACCGCGTCCGCCTGTTCCTCTTCCATCCACGCACACCACTACATATCCCTGCTGGGCCATATACTGCTCTATCACTGCCCCCTGTCCCTTTATACCGATGTTCCAGGAGTTGAGCACCTGCTGATTTCCTGGTCCACCATACTGATACATGATTACTGGATAGCGCTTTGAGGCGTCGAATCCTGCGGGTTTTATCATCCATCCATTGAGTTTCACTCCCTCTGATGTGGTGAACGAGAAGAGTTCCTTCGTACCTGTCTCGTATTTTGCCCACAACTCCTTTAGAGCCTTATTGTCAATCAACACGGCAGTCTGCTTTCCTCCCACAGTATTGAGGGTATATGCAAGGGGATTATTCAGGTCGCTCCACACATTGATGAAATACTTGTAGTTGCTGCTGAAGATGGCACTGTTCTGTCCTGCCTTGTGTGTAAGACGCTCGGTCTTTCCGTTGGCACGCCCCACAAACACCTGTTTGTCGGTGGCTCCGTCGGGATTGGCGGCATAATACACATCCCCTGTCGTTCCGTCAACACCATAAACATCGAGCACCTCATATTGACCCGTAGTGACACGTCGCTTCAACTGTCCTGTGAGTGTGTAGAGATAGAGATGGTTGAATCCATCGCGCTCTGACGGCAACAACAGATAGTTGCCCACGATACGTGTGTCCTGTATGGCTGCCTCCTTGATATACTTGTTCACTTTGTCGGTGATGACAAGTTTGGCAAGTGTTGACAACGGATTGACCATATATATAGAAAGGTGATCCTGATGGCGGTTGAGCGTGAACACAGCCACCTTTGTGGGGTCTTCTGTCGCAGCTATCCTTGGGATATATCCATCGGCATCCACAGGCACATCAATCTTGCGTGTCTGATGCGACTTGATGTCATAGCTCCACACCGACACCTTGGAGTTGTCCTCTCCTGCCTTCGGATATTTATATGTATATAGTCCGGGATATGTGGCATATTCATCCATCTCTGGATGACTGCCACGGAAGAGTTGCATGGAATATTGCTTCACCTTCGACTCGTCGTATTTTATCCAGCATATTTGCTTGCTGTCGGCTGTGAACACCATCGACGAGTTGGTAGAGAACTCCTCCTCATACACCCAATCGGGCACACCATTGATAATCTCATTAAACTTTCCGTCCTTTGTCACCTGACTCTCTGCATTGTCGTAGAGAAGTTTTACGAGATATATGTTATTCTCCCTTACGAAGGCTATCATCGTTCCGTCGGGAGAGAAAACCGGAGTCTGCTGCGGTCCTGCCAACGAGAGTGCAACCATCTTATTGTTGCGGACATCAAAGATATAATAGTCGGCGGTAAACGAGCGTCGGTAAATCGATTGTGTACCAGTCTGTATGAGGATGTTCCTTCCGTCGGGACTGACGATATATCCGTCCACCCCATCTATACGTATTTTCGGTCCACGCACGTTGTCAAGGTCGAACACTGTAGCAACCTCCTTGCCCGTCTTAAACGAGTATTTCACAATTTTTCTCTTGTCCGGTGAGATTTGCATATATGTCTCTCCGTCGCTTGCCGGTTTTACTGCCGCAAGGCGTTCACCATAGAAATCTCCGTTTGCAATACTCTTGATTTCGAGCTTTTCTTTTGCATTCATTGTTGACATTGTCATCATTGCCAATGCGAATAAAAGGATTATTTTTTTCATATTCTATTCCGTTTTTCTTTATTTTGACTGCAAAGTTATCATATTTTTCTAAACTTTGCAAAGAATTTGTGTTATTTTATTATATTTTTCGTATCTTTGCAAGACGATTTGCAGAAATCATTGTCCACACATTGGCACAGACGGATGATTTTTTAGGCACGGATGGACACGGCTTTAAAAAAAGACACGGTTGGGCTGCGCGATGGGTAAAGGCTATATTTGCTAAGGGCTATACTAAAGTATAGACACGGCTAAAAAATGAAGAGTGAAGAATGAAGAATGTAACTAAGCCGTGAACTTGCGCCAGCAAGCCGTAATCACGAAGTGCCGTGGATATATCAATGCGGAGCCAAGCCGTGTCTTTTTTAAAAAGCCGTGGATTTCCGTGCCAAAATAAAATCTGTGATAATCTGTGGACAACAAAAAATCTGTGGACAACAAAAATCTGTGATAATCTGTGGATAAAAATGAAGAAGAGATACAACGACTATGGGACTTGGATAAGGAAACAATTTCCCTTCCGCGTGCAAAAAATATCAGTGGATGCCGGATTTACCTGCCCCAACCGGGACGGCAAAGTCGGCCGTGGAGGTTGCGTGTTCTGCGACAACAGGACATTCAACCCCGCCTACTGCGAGCGCGAGAAAAGCATAACCCAACAAATTATCGCCGGAAAGGAGTTTTTCGCAAGGAAATACCCCGACATGAAATACCTTGCCTATTTCCAGGCATTCAGTAATACATACTCCAATGTAGAACATCTGAAACGACTCTACGAGGAAGCTCTCGCAATGGAAGATGTCGTGGGCATCGTCATAGGTACACGACCCGACTGCGTGCCCGATGACACACTCGACTACCTGGAGAGTCTCAACCGACAGACATTCATGATACTGGAATACGGTATCGAGTCGGCAAACAACAACACACTGAAGACAATCAACCGCGGACATACCTTCGAATGTTCTGCCGACGCTATCAGGCGCACTGCCGAGAGGGGGATAATCACAGGTGGACATATAATCATCGGACTCCCCGGCGAATCTCCCGAGGAATGTCTGCGACAGACTGACATCATCTCCTCACTCCCCCTCAACATCCTGAAGCTACATCAGATGCAGGTGGTAAAAGGAACGCGCCTCGCCGAGATGTATCTGGGCGAGAACGCGCACAATGGTGAATATAGCGGCATGCAGCCCTATATATATAATAAGGTGGAGGACTATATCCGACTCGTGGCTGAATATATCTCCCGACTGCGTCCCGACATCATCCTCGAACGATTCGTGTCGCAATCACCCAAGGGTATGGTGATAGCCCCGTCGTGGGGACTGAAGAATCACGAGTTCACCAACCTCCTCGACAACTACCTCCGCGAGCACGATATCACACAGGGGTGCTCCACGTCGCGCTTCCATTCTGCAAGATAGTCAAAGAATGTCTTTGCCGAATGTATTCCCTCGGGGAATGTCTCGTTGTCTGAGGCAAAGGTGATGTAATAGCGCATCGAGGTGGATATGTTTCCCACTACAAAGGGATAGTTGCTCTTGTCGGCGGGAAGTTCGCTTATCACATTTGCCGAAGGCAGACAAATACCCAAACCGACGGTCTCGCGCTTGTGCCCTACAGAGTCCTTTGCCGACACGGGCCAATCCGTTCCCCAGCATCCACGCAGTCCCTTCCCGTCGGAATACTCGCTCGACTCCTTTACATTCACAAGACCCGTTGACAACTGCAGACCTGCGGCATCTCGCGAGAAATCCACATCCACCTGACAGTCACGTCGTCCGGCATAGAGCGTATAATATGTAGTCATGTCGATACGCTCTTCGGGAGTGCAAGTGTCGGGATAACGTGGATTCCATCCTTTGTCAACCACCTTCACTATGGTGCGCAGCGGACCGCGGGCCACAACTGCCAGTGTGCGACTCTCCACATCTTGAAGCATCTGCATACTGCCCTTATTCCATCCGCGTATGGCACCTACTCCAAAGGTTTTGCCCACCCACAGCACATCGTCGCCATATCCGGCTGCTTTCTGGTCGGAGTCGGGATAGAACTGTGTGTCGCGCAATTCCAGTCCTCGCTTGTATTTTCCATATATATCCACCGTCTGACGCTCGTCGAAGTATATTCTGTATGCCACCATGTCGTTCTCGAATGCCGGTCCGTGATGATGCAACATCCAATAGGGATTTGTACCGTTATCCACCGTCAGACTGCTGATATACAGGTCTTGCTTGTTGGTGCTCTTTATCTTCTTGTTCGTTAGCAGCATCTCGGCATACACCTGCGGTTGATAACTGCGGGGCTGACCGCTCTCAATGAGTGTCACCGAATAGCTGAGACTCTTCTTGCCCCCTATCTCGGGCACAATAAATGATAGGCAGTCATTTCTGCCGTCAGAATCGATGTCGTCCAACTGGCATGGCAACTCCACACCTTTTGAATCGACCACGAGGGCGGAGCGCACTGGAGTGTCCAACTGGATTGTTACGGGAACGGCATTGCGACTAACCGACAATGGATTACTAACCGACACCTTCATGACGGTCTGTGCCTGAACTGCCATGGCAGCCAACAGGACTACAAATGATAATAGTGTTTTTTTCATCATTACTTACGTTTGTTTTTTGTCGCTACAAAATTACACAATTTTTGCAATTTGTGCAATAAAAAGGATGGAAATAGATGATTTTTAGACTTTTATTTATCTTTTTTAGGTTAAAATTTGGTTATTACAACGAAAATTATTATTTTTGCACGAGTTTTTAACAATAGTCAATAAAAGAAGAGACACTTTGAACAAGTTTTATATCATAGTTGCACTGATACTGATGCTATGCATCGGATGCGAATGGCGCCTGAAACCCAACAATGAGGATTCCGACGCAGGATTCGCCGTAGAGCGCTATGACAGGATTCAAAGCCTATATCTCACCACCGGCGATTTCTCCGCTCTCCAGCAGATGAGCACCAACTATCCCATACAGACAAGAACCCTGATAGAAAACGTGCTCAAGATTGGCAATGTCAACGATCCGGAGATTAACGCCAAGTTCCTGAATTTTTATCAGGACACCACCCTTCAGGCTATCATCAACGAGGCAGAACAGCAGTATGCCAACATGGACGACATCAACAAGGAGTTCACCAAGTCGTTCGACAATCTTCACAAACTGTTTCCCAGCATGAAGATACCCACAATATACGCCCAGATCGGTTCACTCGACCAGAGCGTTATTGTTGGCAACAATATCGTAGGATTCAGTCTCGACAAATATCTTGGAAAGAACTATCCCCTCTACAAGAAATTCTATTCCGAAGAGCAGCGCGCCTTGATGACACGCCAGATGATT
Source organism: Prevotella sp. (assembly GCA_022771625.1). GTDB lineage: Bacteria > Bacteroidota > Bacteroidia > Bacteroidales > Bacteroidaceae > Prevotella. Next base: position 4,190 of record JALFCW010000020.1, on the reverse strand, counting down.
GTGCCCGACTGCATCCTCTTCTATATCCTTAGCCTATACCCTCTCCCACACGACCGCACAGCCACGCAACAGCAGTGCGACATCCACATGGGCAAGATACAATGGATAGTCAACAAGGTCACAGGAAGAAAGGTGTTTGCCAATAAATACGTGGCTACCGTGGCGCGATATATGAAGAAGCACAACGGAACCACCGAGCACGAACTGCTCACTCTGCCTATCAACGACAACTTGTTAAACTGAATCCTGTCAACGACGACCTGTCAGACTGAACCAGGTTCTCTTCCCCCTCACGTAATATTGCCATAATATCGAGATGTCCAATCGGCCAACCTCCCTCTCAGCCTGTCGCGACTGTTGTATGCGTTGGCGGTCTGCCGCAAAGTCGGCCTTCCACTTTTTGAATGCCCTGCGCCCTCTTATCACCGCCTTGAAATCGCCCACATTACGCTGTAATATCAGCATCTGCAATGCCGCCACATAATCCAATATCCATCTCATCCTCATCACCTTGTGCAATTCTGCGTCGGGCAGGCACTTATATAGCATGGTAAGGTTGTTACGAAAATTGAGGAACGTCTTCATGGGATTACTCTTCGGCAATGTTCCGCCTCCCACATGATACACACGACTCTCAGGCAAGCAATATATCTTGCGTCCGGCAATGGATAGGCGCCAACAGAAGTCGATTTCCTCGTTGTGGGCAAAAAACCTGCCATCCAATCCTCCCTGCTGCCAATAGTCGGCGGCACGTACGAGAAGGGCGGCTCCCGAAGCCCATAATATCTCCATCTCACTGTCATATTGTCCATTGTCTTTCTCCACAGAGTCGAAGATACGTCCACGGCAGAATGGATATCCGTAGCGATCAAGCATACCGCCTGCTGCACCCGCATATTCAAAGCATGTAGGGTCATGCTCGGCGAGCAACTTCGGTTGGCAAGCCGCCACTTCGGGGTGTGCGTCCATAAAAGCCACCATAGGAGTCAACCAGTCGCTGTCAACCCTTATGTCCGAATTGAGCAGTACGTAGTATTCAGCCTCCACCTGTCTTAGGGCTTGGTTATATCCCTCAGCAAAACCATAGTTCTTGTCGAGGATAATCAGGCGCACATCAGGATGATTTTGGCGCAGATACTCCACCGAATCATCGGTAGAAGCATTGTCAGCCACAATCACCTCAGCCTCTCCCCGATAACTCTTCACGCTGTCGAGGTATGTTCTCAACATCCTCTCCCCGTTCCAATTCAATATTACTATTGCTGTCTTCATTTACTTCACTTTATCACCAGCGCAGATTTGTCGGCATTGAAATCCCCGAGCCTCACACTCATTATCTTGTTGTCGTATTCAGGCTTCGCCATTGCCGCCGGCATCTCCACACGGATATAGTTTTCCGTAAACCCGTGCATCGCCTTTCCTCGCGGAGCCTTCTCAAAGAGCACATCCATAGTCCTGCCAATATGCGCGGCATAAAACGCCTGCGTTTTCTCGTCGGAGAGTTGGAGCAGCCGATGACTTCGCTCCTTCTTGTCAGCATCACTCACTACATAGGGTATCTTCAATGCCGCAGTCCCGGGACGCTCCGAATACGGGAACACATGCAACTGTGTGACGTCAAGCGAACTTAGGAACTCGTATGTATCCTCAAAACACTCAGGAGTCTCTCCGCGGCATCCCACCATAACATCCACCCCGATAAAAGCATCGGGCATCACAGTCTTGATACGATGAATCTTGTCGGCAAAGAGTTGGCGATTGTAATGCCTGTGCATTAGTTTGAGCACCTCGTCACTGCCACTCTGCAGCGGTATGTGGAAATGCGGCATAAACGCCCTACTCTGCCCACAGAATTCTATGAGTTCGTCACTTATAAGATCCGGTTCCAAACTGCTTATGCGGTATCGGCTTATGCCTTCCACATTGTCAAGTCGGCGCACGAGGTCGATAAATCGCTCACCGGTGGTCTTGCCGAAGTCACCGATGTTCACTCCCGTCAGCACAATCTCCTTACCTCCCTCTGCGGCAGCTTCCTCCGCCTGAGCCACAAGCGAGTCGATCGAAGGATTTCTACTGAACCCTCGCGCAAAGGGAATCGTGCAGTATGTGCAGAAATAGTCGCATCCGTCCTGCACCTTCAGGAAATACCTCGTCCTTCCTCCCCGCGAACAACTAGGAGCAAAGGTGCGTATATCTTTTGTCTTCACAGAGTAATGCTCGTGCAGATGTCCATCACTCGCCTCCCCCCATTTCTCAGAGAGAAACTGAATGAGATTTGCCTTCTCATTGGCACCCAAAACCAAATCCACGCCCTCAATGGCACTGATGCGCTCGGGCTGCAACTGGGCATAACAACCGGTGACAACAACAAAAGCACCCTCGTTGGCCCTCACCATACGGTTGATAGCCTGACGACACTTACGGTCGGCAACATCCGTCACCGAACAGGTATTGATTAGGCACAAGTCGGCCTTCTCCCCCTTCTTGGCAGTCTCAACACCCATATCGCGCAACATCTTGCCGAATGTTGACGTCTCCGAGAAGTTGAGTTTGCAACCTAAGGTGAAATACGCCGCCTTCTTGCCCTGAAATGCTGATGAATCTATCATTATATATATAAATATGTGTAGCCTCAAGAGGCCTACTAATCTTTTGACGATGCAAAGGTAGTAATAAATATCCAAAAAACACTCAAAAAAAGGGAATTTAAAAAAGCAAAGACTTTTATTACAATATTTAACATTTACTAAGTTGCTGATTTTTAACAACTTGCAAAAAAGTTACATTTTAGACACAAAAAAAATCCAAAAAAAAGATACAACCTATCAAAAAAATACCTACCTTTGCAGCGTTTTAATAAACATAATGATTGTTTTACAGATTTAAAAAGCTTAGAAAAATGAAGAAATTGGTATTTATGTTCGTAGCTGTTGTAGCTATCTCTTTCGCTTCTTGCGGTAACAAGACAAACCAGGCTGCTGCTGTTGATTCAGACTCTGTAGCTGTTGTTGACACTGCTGCTGTTGATTCAGCCGCTGCTGATAGCGCTGCAACTGACTCAGTTCAGTAATTGCTTGCAATAGCCGAACTAAGGTAAAATCTACCGCTGGTCTCAGACCAGCGGTATTTTTTTTGTCCTCACGCCACTGCGCAGCTCACACCCAAAGCAGTTCCGATAGCAGCCAACACTGCCGAGGCAAGATTCCACAGAAACTTAATAAGCCTCGATTTGTTCTCTTGAGTCATACATTTGTCCTCCATAATTTTAAATGTTCAACATTCCTTTATCCACAGAGTTTTTTTGTCCACAGATTATCACAGATTTACACAGATTTTTTTAATATCTAAAGATATTGTGATTATCACAGATTTTCTTTTTGGCACGGAAATCCACGGCTTTATTTTTAATAAAGGCACGGCTTGGCTCCGCATGGATATAACCACGGCACTTCGTGATTACGGCTTGCTTGCGCAAGTTCACGGCTTAGTTTGCTCTGCGGTAACGAGCCGTGTCTATACATTAGTATAGCCCTTAGCAAATATAGCCTTTACCCATCGCGCAGCCCAGCCGTGTCTTTTTTAAAGCCGTGTTAATCCGTGCCTAAAAAAATCAATAATCATCCCAATCAGAGCCTTTGGCTCTTAATCTGTGCCAATCTGTGTTAATCTGTGGTCTATAAAAAACATCCGTGCCTAAAAAATCATCATCCGTGTCTAATATTAAACTTTCATTTTTTTAAACACTCTACGATTCAAACTCTTGTCTCTTTTAGCAGAAACATGTAGCCACACGCTCTTGCCGTTACTCTCCAGCAGCATTTGGTCGAAGTCGCAATTTTCCATTATCCACTCCGCCCATTCTCGCCCCTGCTTAGTGGATTCAATCCTCAGATCGGCAGCCTCGCCAGTAAGATGTTGTGAGTTCTTCACACCACCCACAAGTCTGTTCACCTTCTTCGAACGATACCCACTGTTCACTACAATCGGTTTCCCGACATGTTCCCGCAGCGGTTGAAGCACATCAAAGCAGAGATACCTCAGATTCTCCCTCACTTTGTGTTCCTCATCCCCCGTTGCAGGCCAATTCCTGATGCCATGCCTCTCCGCCGTTGCCGAGCGGCACAACTCCTCCATTGTGAAATTCTTTGATAGTCTCATTTCATCCACAGATTTACACAGATGAATAATTA